>DAINAU010000039.1:0-28611 GCA_036733285.1 bacterium | reverse complement strand
ATATGCTCATATCGGATGTTGCTTTCAGTTTATATTTAAATTTCGGAAATAAGAATACAAAGCATTTTATTGCTTTTTTTATTAACATATTTTAGTATTTAATTGCTTATTTGAGTGTCTACTTTTTCGGGGGAAGATCAGTTACATATTTCTTCATAAAACAACTTAAAATGAAATCGCTGAAAATTAATATTATAATGATTTTAAAAATGCAATTTTCAAGCGGATATGTTTTTTTTAAAGTTGTGAATTTTTTTATGATATCGTCGAGAGGAATTGAATTCAAGAAAATGTCCGGTCTTCGAGGATTTACGATTATATATTTGTTTTCTTTTTCATTGTAATATACGCCGGATTTTATGTTATGATATTCTTTCTCAAAAATGGTTTTAAAATCAATTTTTGAAAAAATATTTTGTTCGCAATATTCGATGTTTCCGGTTTTAAACAAAGAATTCATAATGTGATTGAAAACAAAAAAATATTCGGGAGTCAGCGGATATGACCCGTTTTTTAATTTATGATTGTAAAGAAAAACAATTACTTTTCCTTTGCCGAAATTTTTAGAGACCGCGGCGGGCGAATTGTCGGAAAAAGTCAAAGGTATTTCGCAAACTCCGTCAAGATATGGTTTGGCTGAAAAAGCTTTTTGGATTGGAAGTTTTTCGAGTTTTTTTAAAAAATCGAATCCCGGGTTTTTAAAAAATACGTTTTCGGTTACGCCTTCCGAGTAAACGGGAAGCAGAGGTTCTTCGTTCGAGAATTGTTTTCCAAGGTAGTCGTTTAAAATATTTTGGCTTAAAGATTCGTCAGGAACAATAATCAATCCGCCTCCGTTAAAAACGTAATTTTTCAAAGGAGTTATTAATTCCGGATTCAATCCGCCGAGATTATTCAAAAAAATAATGTTTGCGGTTTTCCGATTTAAATCGTTAATGGAAAGAAATTGTTTTTTTTGAGTCAAAGAATAATTCGAGCTTAAAAGCAATTGTTCGGAAACGTTGGTATCCTTAGAATTCTCGACAAAAATGGCGTCAGCCGGTTCGGAAAAATCAAGATGAAAAAAAAACGCGTTATCAATTTCAAAATTATCTTTTAAGATTTCCGCGCAAAAGAAGTTATGACTGGAATTATTAAGATTTATTTTAAAAAAATCAGTCGAATTTCCTTTTTTTAGATTAACGTTGAATTCTCCGGCAAGTTTTTTGTCGTTTAAAACTGAACCTAAACCTGAACCTGAACCTGAACCTACGGAGTAAATTTTTAAAATATTTTGATGTTCGAAATTTGAATAAAATTCCGCGGTAATGACGGCAGGTTCGGATTTCGAATAGATTTTTTTTGAGGAGACTATATTTTTTATTCCGGCGTTTTCGCCGTATTTGGAAGGAGAGCAATAAAAAATATTTTTAACGGGACTGTCCCCGAAAATTTTGAAATCAGAATACGCGAAGTCCGGTCCGGCAATAATAAGAGCGTCGTTGGTTTTTTTAGAAAAGTCCGATAAAATTCCGGTAACGGATTTTTTTTGAGACGCCATATCTGAAATTTCAAGTTTATTTAGATACGAGTTCAGTCCGAATTTGTTTTCGACGATATTATAATTCGATTCGGTCCCGGATGCGATTATTTTTATTTTATCGGCAAGTCCCGATTTGGAAGTATCGTTTAAAAGATTTATAAGAGAATCTTTGATTTTGTCCAAAAAGAATTTGTCCGAATTGGGAACCATAGCGAGCGAAGAAATGGAATTGTCTATTAAAAAATTATATGAATTAAAATTAAAACCGGCGGCGGAATTCGAATCGCCGCGCGGGCTGAATAAAGGTTGGGCAAAAAATAAAATAATGAAAAATATAATTAGCGTCCTGATTATCAATTGAATAATATTATATAATTTGATTTTGTAGGCGAGGTTTGAAGAAGCGAGCGAGAGTATCCGCATATTGGAAAAATAAACCGTTTTAAATTTTTTCCTGTGAAGAAGATGAATGATTGCCGGGATTAATACCGCGGGTAAAAATAAAAGATATTGAGAAGACTGCCAGGATAAAAACATACTCACCCGAATAATTTTAAAATGTTTTTTTCAAGTTTTACCGAAGTGTTGAACAAACTGTATTTAATCCCGTTTGAAGTAAGTTCGGTTTTGATATTATTAAGATAACGGCTCATATAATAAACGTATTTTTCTCGTATTTTCAACGGATTAATAAAAAGTTTCGATTTGCTTTCAAGCGATATGAACTCTGATATTCCGGTTAGATTGAAATTTATTTCGGCGTCGTCGAGAATCTGAATAAAAATAATTTTGTTGCCCGATTTTTTTAAAAGAATAATTTTGGAAATAATATCGTTAACGTCCAAATCCTTGTTTTCAGATAATAAATCTGATATAATAATCAGAAGTTTTCTCTTTTTCAGATTTGAAAGATATTCCGTGAAAACTCCGGAATAATCCGTTTTGCCTTCCGGTTTTATTTTTGATAATATATCGTCGGTTTTTTTTAAAACAGACATAGAGTTCGTAGTATCCGCAAGTTTGGCAATGCGTTCGTTGAAAATTGAGAATTCAAAATAATCTTTTTGCGATAGAATTTTGTATATCAAACAGGCGGCGACGAATTTTGCGTATTCAAGTTTGGACAACATATTTTCGGCATTGGAAACAAAGCCCATAGAATTTGACGCGTCTAAAATAATAGAAGCGTTCAGCACGCTTTCTTCTTCGAATTTTTTGATGAATAATTTATCGGATTTGCCGAAAAGTTTCCAGTCCACGTATTTGACGTCGTCTCCGGTATTAAATTGTTTATATTCTGAAAATTCGATATTGAAACCTGAAAGTTTGCTTTTATGCAGACCGGATAGAAGATTATCCATAATATTTTTTGCGGCAATAGTATATCCGCCGGTTTTTAAAAGCAGTTCGTTGTTAAAATAAGAATCGCCGTTTAGTTTTGATTCGGACGCATTAGAATTCGAGTTCTGCAAAATCCACGCCTTTGTAATAATTTCTTAAAATATCCAGATGATGATAATTAGCGTCCGCCATATTTTTTCCGCTCCATTGAGGAAGTCCAACTCCGTGACCGAGCCCGGCTCCCTGAATGGTGAACGAACCGTTTTCTTCCGCAACGTCGGTAACGAGCAAACTTTTCATTTTTAGCGAACCAACGTAATTTCTTATTTTATTTCCGTCCACAACAATTTCCTTATCTCCGTCGGAGAATGCTATTTCCCTCCATCTTCCGGATTTGGTGGTTTTAAACGGATAAATTTTTTCTATTTTTTTTAACGAACCGGATGAGACCGAATTAACCATTTTTCTCAATTCTTTTTCGCTAATGGTTATTTTCCATTTTATCCCGAGAGCGAATTTATCTTCTTCGGATTTAAAGTAAGGATGCGACCTGCCCCAGACGTCGGACGGCTCTTCCGTGTAACCGCCGGAATCAGCGTAAAAATAAGCTATTATTGGTTTATCGTTGTATGTCATAATGATATTTTTAGTTTCGTCAACGGCTTTGTCGGTGCTGCGTTTTTTAATTGTCGACGAACCGAACACCTGCGAGGACTGGTCGGATTTCACGTCGTAAGGATTAATCTTTGACGCGAGTATATGGAAGACCGCGTAAGTCCTTGCCGCAATAGATTGCGCTTTCAACATTTCTATGGGCCATAAATGAGAAATTTCCGCTGGGATGACGCATTTCAAGTATTCTTCTAACGGAACCTCGAGAACAATAAGCATATTATCCGCTTTGCCGTTTGCGATAAATTCTACTGGGAAATCGTATATTTTACCGTCTATATTTATTTTGGAGGACGGTTCGATTCTTATGAAATCGTCTTTTCCGTATTTGGAAATTGAAATTTTTTGAGAAGATTTGCGTTTCAGCGAGAATATTTCGGATTCGTCGGCGACGCCCAACAGATTATTATCAGCTCCGAAAATTTTGCTGCCCGAAGGGATTTCAACCTTGATTTTTTCTTTTTGACATAATAAAACCCTGATATAATTTCTCGAAAGCAGTTTCATTCTTATTATTTCAGTGTCGCGCCGGAGCGCGGACAAATCTATCAGCGAAAAAATGTCGGGTTTTATTTCGAGTTCCATAATATCTTTTCTTGAATACATATAGCATTTATTAAGATAATAGTTCGATTCGGCGGAACGCGATTTCGCCGATTTTTTCAAGTTTTCAATTGCGGATTTATAATCTCCGGTTTTATAATAATACAAACCCGTCAGATAATTAAGTTCCTCGACTTCGTTCTCGTTTAATTTATCAATGTCAAGTTCGAGCAAGTCTATCGAGATTTTTAATTCTTCCAAAAGATTTAATTCTAATTGAGCGTATAGATTTTTAAAATCTCCGGATTTGGAATAAACTCCGGATAGGGATACAAGGTTCAATAATAAAATAATAACAAAAATTTTAAAGAGAGATTTCATATTTAACTATCATATTTGCCAATTTATTTTTTTCAAGCTCAAGGAGTTTCGCGCACTTTGAAACGTCGCCTTCCGCTACTTTCAATGATTTAATTATATAATCTTTTTTAAAAGTTTCAACCGCGATATTTAACGGTTTGATATTTGACTTTGCGGTTTTATTAAGAAGATAATCGAAATCGGAAACCTCAAGCGAATTGCCGCGCGATAGAATCGCCGCTTTTTCTATTGAATTTTCCAATTCTCTGATATTGCCGGGCCAATTATAATTTTTAAATAAATTAATTATGTCGAGATTTGCCGGCGCAATGTTTTTCTTGTATTTTTTGTTCATTTTAGCTATTATCTGTCCGGTTAAAATCTCTATGTCTTCAATACGTTCGCGCAACGGAGGCAGCTCGATTGGTATAACGTTTATTCTGTAAAATAAATCTTCTCTGAATCTTTTATTTTCAACCTCGTCCCATAAATTTTTATTGCTTGCCACTATTAAACGGGCGTCGATATCTATAGAAGAAGAGCTGCCGAGTCTTTCTATTTTTTTGTTCTGGATAACTCTTAAGAGTTTGGCTTGTGAATCCATATCCATATTGTTTATTTCGTCGAGAAACAGCGTGCCGTTGTTTGCAAGCTCGATTTTTCCTTTCTTTGAGCCCGCGGCTCCTGTAAACGCGCCGCGTTCGTATCCGAACAGTTCCGATTGGATTAAAGTCGGCGGTATGGCGCCGCAATCGATGGCGATAAAAGGTTTATCCGCGCCTTTTGAGATATTGTGAATGTAATTGGCGGTAACCTCTTTTCCGGTTCCGCTTTCTCCGGTCAGAAGAACTGTTACGTTTTGAACCGCGATTTTTTTTATTGTCTTGATAATTTCAAGCATTTTAGGGCTTTTCGCGGTGATTTCAACGCCGGGTTTTGGTTCGGCGCTGGATTTTAAATATTCGAGTTGATGTTCGATTTCGTCGACGTAAATCAAACGTTTTATCGTATATCTTATTTCGTCGATATGAAACGGTTTGGTAAGATATTCGTCCGCGCCTGATTTTATGCATCTTACTGCGGTTTTTAAATCGTCTATAGCTGTTATCATAATGACCGGAAGTCTTGAAAATTTGCTCTTAATAATTCCAAGAGCTTCTTCGCCGGATAATTCGGGCATCATTATATCAAGCAAAATAAGGTCGGTCATCTGATTATCAAGAAAATCAATCGCTTTTAAAGGGTTAGTATAAGCGATAACCGCGTAATCTTTAGCGAGCAAATCGTTTAAAAAAGAACATACCGCTTCGTCGTCGTCTATAATAAGAATTTTTTTTTTCATTATAATTATCCTTTCACAAAATGTTCGTAAATTTTATTTATAAGCTCTTTGTTTGAAAACGGTTTGACTATGATATCATCGGCGCCTGCGTCTAAACAGATTTGTCTAACGCTTGTTTCCGCTCTTGCCGTAACCATTATTACCGGAACATTTTTATAATCGGCGTTGCTTTTTAAAGTTCTGCAAACGTCTATTCCATTTATATCTTTCATCGAAACGTCGAGCAGTATTACGTCTATGGCTTGATTCTTTAAAATCATAAGCGCGTCTTTTGGATTTTTGCATTTGATAGGATTAAAATCCTCAAAATCAAGCAGGGTATAAATAAACTCCAGTATCTCGTCATCGTCGTCTATAATAAGAATCGTCTTTTTTTTTAAAGCGGTTTTGAACGCCGGCGCGGGTTTGGAATTTATAATCTCTATGCCGGAGACGTTGTTGTCTTGATTTTCAGATTCTTTATAAGGCGGCAGCGTAAATGAAAAAACGCTTCCTTTATTCAATTCGCTTTGAACTTGAATCGCGCCGGAATGAAGTTCTATGATATTTCTGCAAATTGCCAATCCCAATCCCAGTCCCGCATAAGCGCGGATGGAAGAAGAATCAGCCTGATAGAACCGTTCAAATATTTTTTCAGTCTTATCCGCGGGAATGCCGATTCCGAAATCCTCGATTTTAAATTGAACTGAGCCGTCTTTTAATTTTGAAGCGGATATTATCACTATTCCGCCCTGATTTGAAAATTTTACCGCGTTGCTTAACAAATTATTTACCGCTTGAAGTATTTTATTTTTATCCGCGCGAACTATTAGCTCGGGGTCGTCGATTTCAATTTTTACGTTTATATGTTTGCTTTTAATCATAGCCGCATGGAGAAGTATGGATTCGGATATTACAAGACTTAAATTGAATTTCTCTAAATGAAGTCTGTCGGTTCCTTTTTCAATTCTTGAAAAATTTATCAAATCGTTGACTATACCTACAAGCCGGTCGACGTTCGTTATGATTTTTTTTAGGTATTCTTTTTGAATAGAGGTAAGCGCCTCTGAATTTATTTTTTCTATCAATTCCGAAAAACCGCGAATTGCGACTAACGGCGTTCTCAATTCGTGAGAAACATTGGAGAGGATATTATTTTTTAATTTGTCGAGCGAATTCAGTTCTTCGTTTGCGGTTTTAAGGCGTTTGATTATTTCGTTTATTTCTCGTTCTTGAAGTTTTATGTTGGTAATATCGGGAAATATAAGCAATTCCGCGATTTTTTCCTTGTTTTTGTTTATAATAGGAGCCGAATAAATAATAGCCCAGCGTTCGGTTCCGTCTTTGCGTATGATTTTATATTCCTCGTTAGAAACGACGTTTTCTTTATTGTCCGAGTTTTTTAAGATGCCGTTAATTTCTTTTAATTTTTCTTCTATACTCGCATCAGGAGAAGTTTTGTCCGCATCCGTAGACGCTTTGTCTACATCCGTAGACGCTTTGTCTATTCCGAATAATTCAAGAGCGGCGGAATTGCAAATTCTGGTTTTTTTGTTTTGATAATCGATTAAAATCATTGGAACCGGATTCTGTTCAAACGCGGCTTTTAAAAGTCCTTGAACGTATTCAAGTTCGCCTTCAAGTTTTTTTCTTTCTGAAATATCTCTGAAAATGCCGAGCAGATATTTTTTTCCTTTTATGGTTATGGAAGAAGAATTAATATCGGCGTAAAAAATTGTTCCGTCTTTTTTTTTTACCGGAATATTTGGAGCTGTCAATACCTCGTTATTCAATTGTTTGAAAAAATATTTTTTAATGTTTTCAAACTCGTTTTCAGGATGAATTTCTTTTACGTTCATTGAAAGCAGTTCCGAATTGGAATAACCAGTCAGTTTGCAGATATTGTTATTGGCGAGAAAAAATTTCAATGTTTCGGAATCAGCGACAAGAATTCCGTCGAGCGCGTTATCGAAAATGATTCTAAAATGTTCTTCGGATTCTCTCAATTCGTTTAGAACCCTCATTTTTTCAGCGAATTCATTTTGAAGCTTTTTGGTTATTAAAGCCGCTTGTTTTCGTAGAAAAAAATTCCAGAATAAACCCGCTATAAAAATCAGAATTATGGCTCCGGCAATAACTCCCGCGGTTTTTAGAAATTTATTGTTAAATATTAAATCGTCTTTTTTCAGACTTATCCATTTTTTATATATTTCATTTTTTTCAGAATCCGAAATTGAATCCACGGTTTTCTGCAAAATTTTAAGAAGAACCGGAGAATCGTTTCTTACGGCTATTGCGAGCGGATTGCTTTTTCCAGAATCGCCCGAAACTTTCAAATTGGAAATGCCGTGTTTTTCTATGAGATATGAAGCGATAGCGAGATTGACGACGGCAGCGTCAGCGTTATAAAAAGAAACTTCTTTTAAGGCGGTCAAATCGTCTTTGACCGCTTTTATAATAATTTTGGGATAATTATTTTTTATATATTCGTGAAGAGCATTGCCTTCCGTTAATACGACCGTTTTTCCGGTTAAATTTTCAAGACTGATAAAACCGCCGGATTTATCTGAAACGATAATCGAGTTTGGTATATCGAGAATAGAGGAAGTGAAATTAAGATATTTCAATCTTTCAGGCGTAATCTGAGCCGCAGTAATTCCGTCTATACTATGTTTTTTTGCGGTTTCAATGACATAATCCCAATTCTCCATTTGAATAAAGTTGAATTTTATTCCGAGCCGAGATTCTATAAGTTTGAAATAATCGGCAAAAAAACCGGAATATTTTCCGTTATCAAAAAATTCAAGCGGCGGAAAATGCGGGTCTGGAGCAAGGGTTATAAGGGGATGTTTGTCGAGCCATTGCTTTTCTTCGTCCGTAAATTTTTCAAATAAAACGGATTCTATTGGAAAACCCCGAGTATTTTCAAGCGTAGATTTATTGTCGGAATGCGGGGAGTTTCCAAGAATGAATAAAATCAAAAATACAGTTAATAAAAATCTTAATCTCATATTTTAAAAAAAACGCGCGAATTTTTAAGGTAATAATTTATTATTGATTCGAGCCATAACGAACCCGCGTTTGAAGTTTCAGAATTAAGATTTTGAATAACGCTTATATAATTTTTCGAGTCTGAATTATTGGATTTGCCGAAGCGTTCTAAAAAAATATCGCGAAGTTTTGAGATTGTCGCATCCTCAATAACCGAATCGAACAATTCGGCGGTTTTATTAAAACCGGCGGAAAGATTAGTTTTTAATCCGGCGTCGCTTTGTATAAAATCAATATTGATTTTCAGACGGTTTAAACGCTCTTTTTTTGAGGATTTAAGAATTGATATTGCGCTTTCGCATATTTCGGTTCCAAATTCATAACTTGATAAAAACCTTTTACGAATATGAATATACCATTGTTCAAGCGCCGATAAATTCGCGATATAATTTATGTTGTTCTCAATAGTGTTATTTAAATTTTTATAATTATGAGGTTTAAAATCTTTAATGATTTTTGAATAAGTTTTTGGGATTACGAGCTTGTTTTCATCAATAATGTCCTCGCGTAAAATCGAGCCTGCCCCTATAACGTTGCCGTATCCTATGTTTAAAGGACCGACCATTCCGCCTTGACCTCCGAGAAATATCGGAGAGTTATTGAGCATAACGCCGCGCGGAACATCGCCTATTAATGAAGCGGTCGATTTGTTTCCGTCAGGCGTAAAGTTAAAATGAATGTATGAACTGCCGACCTCGCTATGATTTTTCCGGTTTGTTCCGCCAGCCATAAAACAATCGCAGAAGTTAATCAGACTGCCAAGCGTAACGAAAGGGAATAAAATGGTTTGTTTTAATCCTACGCAGTGAGCTCCGCTTGATTCTTCTTCGAGGATACAACATTCGCGTATTTGCGAGCCGGTTCCGAATTTAGCTTTGTCGAGAAAAACGGAATTATAAAAATATCCGCCTTTCAATTCTACTTCTGGTCCTAACTGACAATTATCTATAGTCGCGGGCGATTCATATCCCAATTTCACGCGTTTTGAAATAACGGTTTTACCGCCGTATATTCTGCAACCAGGATAAATTTTAACTCCTTCGGACGAAATTAAATTCAAATCCACTTCATCGCCGATATCGATTGTCGACGGATTCGGAATTTCAACCCCTTTTTGAATTAATTGAACTATTCTTTTATAAGCGACAGGTTTGATTAAATTCATTTTATTATCACTACCGTTAATTTTTTAGCTCTAAATCATTATATTATATGATATTTAATATGAAAAAAATTTCAATCAGTTTATCAAAACTGAAGCGTAACATATTATTCCTTCTTCCCGTCCGGTAAAACCCAGCCATTCGGAGGTTGTCGCTTTAACGCTTATGTTTTCAACGTCAATTTTTAGAACCGCCGCGATGTTTTCCCGCATTTTATCAATATAAGGCGCGAATTTAGGTTTTTGAGCTATGATAACCGAATCAATGTTGATAATGGAATATTTTTTTTCCGCTATGATTGCGGCGACTCTATCAAGCAATATCATACTTGAAATATTTTTGTATGAATTGTCGTTATCGGGAAAATGTTTTCCGATATCGCCGGCTGCCGCGGCGCCGAGCAATCCGTCCATTATCGAATGAATTAATACGTCCGCGTCCGAATGTCCGGCTAAACCCGAATGATGCTCGATTTTTTCTCCGCCGATAATTAAATCTCTTCCTTTTTCAAATTTGTGAACGTCTATGCCTAAACCTACGCGCATAATTGTATCAACTCCAAATGTTTTAGATTTGTTTTACTATTCAGCCGATATAAGAAAACAGTTAAAACCTTTTAAAAATCAATGTTTCGTTAGAATAACTCCGCAATTAATTGCCGTGTTATTCATTGGTTCTATGAATATATGCAACGGCATAATTTAATTTACATTTTAAGCCGGAGCATTTATATTATTATACTGATACAACTATATTTTTCAATAAAAAAATATAGTTGCTATTCTGACCGCGTTCAAATTTGAGTCAATTTGATTTTGTGATTGAAGTTTTTTTTAAAATAAATATAATTTTTTAACGATAAAATTTATTTAAAATTATTGTATGGATTTGGCGAATTAAATTTTTATACTGGTTTTTTGTTGAATCATGTTTGACGAGAAATTTTTAAATATTCAAAGAAAATGGGCGGTTAATGAAAGACCGAAACCTGATAAGATAGAGAGCGAAACCTCGTTAAAATTCGGTAAAAACGCGAACTCTGATTTGTCCGTTTCAAACATTGGCGTTACAGGAGGGGAAGATGAAGATACAAGCGGCTTTAGCGACGCTGGTTTTTTCGACCATAAAGTTCCGAAGAATAAATCCGGCGAAATAGAAGATTCTTCTATTACCGTAATAGATATGATGAATGAAAAACAAATTAAGATTGAAAATAACAGTTTAAACGGTTTTCAGGAGAATTCGGAAAGGAACGTTTCAGAAAACAGAAAAAACGACGGAATGAAAGATAGCAACGGATTTTCAGGAGATTTGAATTCAAACTCCGGCGAGTTAAATTTTCAAAACCAAAATAACTGCGATAATAAATACGAAGAAAACTCGAATTATACCGACGATAATTCGGAGGTTATCAATGAAAGGTTCAAAGTAAAAAAAATTTACCATAAAACAGGGAACAATTATTTAAAGATTGCTTTGTTCATATTTATTCCGGTGGCAATAGGAATTTTTTTCGCTTTATTTGCAAACAGTGAAAGCGGCGCCGAATCAATATGGAACGACGCTATTGAAATGCATAATCAAAAGAAATACGTTCAAGCGATAGAATTTTATTTAAAATATTTTGAAAAAGCCGAATATAAAGAGGAAAAAATCAAGGGATTATATTATACCGGAGTTTGTAATCTTGCAATGAAAGATTATACAACGGCGTCTCAGTTTTTTAAGAAAACCCTTGATTACTACGAAACGAACGCCGATGGTTTTTATCAGGCTTCCGGATATAAGGACTTGTATTCCGGGCTTGCTCATTACTGGCTTGGCAAAATTTTGCTTGAACAGAAAATGTATCTTGAAGCGGTAGAGGAATTCAATAATGTGGTATTGAAGTATCCGGACAATCCGGTATATTCCAAAGCATATTTAAATATTTTATTGTCAAACGTAGAAATGGGAAAATGGGAGAGAGTAGTCGAACTCGGAAAAACCTTGTTGACCTTAAAAGAATCAAACATCGACGGAGGAGTTTATTATTATCTTGCCGTAGCTTATGAGAATATGAATTTATTTGATTTGGCGGAAAAATATTATAGAATACTGATAGAAAACAATAATTTCGATTCGAAATATTCGCTTTCGGCGAAAAAGAAAATATATAATTACGCTCCGATAATACGGGAAACCGGTAATTTAATAAATGAATAAAAAAAACAGACTTAGAAACATTTTATCGATATTGCTTATATTTCTCGCATACGTCAAATTTGTTATAATGCCATTGTCCGCCGATTCTGATAGGTTTCAAGAATTGGCTGAACGGAAAAAAATCGAAACTGAAGAGCTTAATCTTATAGTAGCGGAGATAAAAAACATAGAAACATCTTATATTAAATTAAATTCGAAATACCGTTATTTTCCGGAGACTTTGTCTCTTTTGGGGTATATAGAAAAAACCGTAGAAAATCTCAATCTGAAAATCAAAATAATAAAACTCAATCAGAAAGATAGTTTGACGTCCGAGAATCAGATTATAAACTACGTTTATTTACAGCTTTCCGGTATGGAAATTGAAGAAGCGATAACTTTGCTGAACGGGATAAACAGTTCGGCTTATACGCTGAAAACCAATTCGGTTGAATTGAAAAACGATACAGATAATAAATTTAGTTTATCCATAGAAATTCAATCGGCCGTTTTAAAAAAATGAAGAAGATTCCAGAACTGAACGCTCCAGCCGGAAATTTTGAAAAATTCAAATTTGCCGTTGAATACGGCGCCGATTCGGTCTATGTTTCCGGAAAAAAATTCGGATTAAGAAAACACGCCGGAAATTTCACAAATGAAGAACTTGCGGAAGCCGTCAAATACGCGGGTTTAAGAGGGGTTAAAGTTTATACGACCTTGAACATATTCGCTTCCGACGCCGATTTTGCCGAGCTTGAAGACTATGTTGATTTTTTAATGCAATCGGGCGTCGGCGGAGTTATAGTATCCGATCCCGGCGTTTTTTATTTTATCAGAAAAAAATTCGAGAAGCTGCCGGTATTTATTTCAACGCAGGCAAATACTTCAAATTCGAATTCCGTAAAATTTTGGAAAGAACTCGGAGCCAAACGAATCATACTCGCAAGGGAATTGTCTTTGGATGAAATAAAAAAAATAAAAGACGAAATCGAGGATATTCAACTTGAAATTTTTGTTCACGGCGCATTATGCATATCGTATTCGGGCAGATGTTTTTTAAGCAGATATATGACAAACAGGGATTCGAATCGGGGCGAATGTTCCCATCCTTGCCGCTGGAAATATTATGTTATGGAAGAAACCAGACCGGGCGAGTATTTCAAAATTGAAGAAGACGATTCCGGTTCTTATATTTTTAATTCAAAAGATTTATGCTGCGTTTCAATTCTCGACAAAATATGTTCCGCCGGAGCGGATTGTCTGAAAATAGAAGGCAGAATGAAAAGTTCGTATTATACTGCCGCGGCGGTAGCGGTTTATAAAAACGCTCTTCAAACTCTTTTTAAAAACGAAACAGAATACAGAAATAAAACCGGATTTTACGAATCCGAATTGAATAAAATCAGCAACCGCCGCTATACGACGGGTTTTTACGATGGCGGCATACCGGATAAAGAATCTTATAATTACGCGGATTCTGCTTATCGCAGGACGTATGATTTTATTGGAATAGTGGCGGATAAAGACGAAAACACGGGATTGTATGAAATTGAAATCAGAAACAAACTTTTCAAAAACGATCTTCTCGAATCATTTAATAAAAAACTTGAACTCAATGAAATTTCAGCCGACGCAATATATAATCAGTCTGGCGAGCCGTTAGATTATATTAATCCGAACCAAATCTGTAAAATCAAATCTAATATAACGTTGAATAAATACGATATATTAAGAAGAAAAAAAAATGAAAGACAATAAAAGTATCGAGTTAAACATTAATCGGGCGTATAGAATAATTAATATCGTTTTATTATTCGGATTATTTTCTGCGATAATGACTTTCAGCGTGTTAACGAGGGATTTGGGGCTCATCAAGACAGCTTTATCAAATTTGTCTATTACATTGGCTTTTTGTTCGTTCTTATTTTTTTTATATCAAAAAAAAATAGTTTTAAAAGTTAATGACGCCTTGATAATTTTTTTTATTTTTATTTTTTATTTGACGATTAATTTTGTATATTCTCAATTCAACGAATGGAATATAAATTTTATACCGGCCGGACTAAATAGTCTAACTGAATTCGCGTGGTTTTTTTTATTATCATTTTTGGTTTTCAATTCAACTTATAGAAAAAAAAATATCGAAACTTTTTTTTATTTGATAAATACGTTATCATGGGTCGTCGTTTTGTATTCGTATTTTCAAATGTCCGGAATAGATTTTCATTTAATGCCGGAGAACGTTATTACCGCCACATTCGGAAATAAGAATTTTTATTCCAATTACTCTATGACCGCGATATATCTTCAACTTGCGGGAATTGCCGCGGTAAATAACAAAAATTTCCGAATTTCGTCAGTTCTCTGCGTTTTGAACCTTGCGGTTTTTTTGGTAATAACCGAATCGCGCGCGACCTGGCTCGCTTTTTTTTTAATTACCGCGGCGGCAATAATCCTCGTTTTTTTTAAAATAAAAAAAACGAGGATTATAATTATCTCGGTTGTTTTCGGAACAGTTTTAGCGTTGGCGGCATATTGTTTTGTAGTCGAAGATTCGTTTGTGTCAAGAGCGGCTGAAAAGATAAAAGCGTTGTATTCAACCGGACACGGCACTTCGCAAGTCCGTATCCACACATATTTATCGGCGGCGCGCATTATCGCCGATAATTTTATGCTGGGCATAGGACCGGGAGCGTATCATCCGGTCGACCCGTTTTACAGAACCCCGATTTATCTGTATCGCGGAATAGCCAACAACGAGGTTCATTCTCATTCGGAATTGTTTCAGATATGGACTGAAACAGGAACAATAGGATTGATTTTGTATTTTTTGTTATTTATCAATTTAACCGTAAAATCTTTTCATTATTTTTTTATGAACCGGAATGGCGGGAAATCCTGCGCCGTATTATTCGTATATTTATCTTTGGCCGGAACCCTGATTGAAAATTTATTTGGAGTTAATCTGAGAATAACATCGACCGCGGTTGTTTTTTGGTTTAGTTCAGGACTGCTTTTATGGATGCTTAACGAAAAAAATATTGGAGTTCTTTCCGAAAAAAGACAAATAAAATCAGGAGCGTGGAAAAATCCCGCGATAATAACGGGATTAGCGATTTCGGTTATAATTCTGATTGTTCAAATTAAATCGTATTATAATTCGTTTAGAAGCGAAATGATAATGCAGACCGCTACGAGTTATGAAAGACCGGACAGCAAATTTATAGACGCGTCCGGAAAAGAATCGCCTCAAGCTAGACATAATTATCTGATAGAATTTTTCAGTCAAGCTATTGCATACAATCCCCGGAATCTTGAAGCGTATTATAAACTCGGACATTCGTATTATAATCTCAACAGGTTCGACGAATCGCTTGAAACCTATAAAAAACTCGTTAGATACGCTCCTTTTTACGCTAATGTGAATTATAATATCGCGTTATGTTATTACGGAAAAGGCAATTTGCCGGCGGCGTTATATTTTTTGAAACGCGAATTATATTCCAATTCTACAATCGACAATTTTAAACAAGCATATCATTTCGCCAAACAATTAAAACCTGATTTTGACAATACTGCGGTATTGCGGTCAGGATTATGGGTTGAAAACGACAATGTTATCTTCAGGTCGCTGCTCGCATACGAATACTTGAATTATGCGCGGTATTACGATTCGATTGAACAATATAAAATTATAGCGAATTTATACGCGAATAACGAAAACGATAAATACGGAAGATTCTTAAGAGACGGCGTTTTATCAAAAATTCAAAAGACTGAATCATTGAAAAACATAGGAGTTATTTATTACAATTTTTTAAAAAAAACGGAATACGCGAAAATTTATTTCCGCGAATACGTTGATAAAACAGACAATTTTGAAGAAAAACAAAGGGTTCAAAATATTATAAACCGATTATGAAATTCTTGAAATTTTTATTAAAATTCGTTTTAATAATCATTATTATATTTTTTTTTATTTCGATAGCGGCTTATATTTTCCACAAGCCGATTTTAAATTATATTCAGAAAAAAGCGTTTCAATACGCGCTTGCCGAGTTTCATAGAGAATTTAAGGATTTGACTTTAAAGGTTAAAGATTACGATTTTGATTGGAAAAACCGCCTAATTACGGTAGACGGAGTTTATTTGAATTCCAAAACCACAGGATTTGACGCTATTATTTCAAAAATAACCGTTAGATTTAATATATCCGACAAACTTTATCCAATCTCTGAAATAGAAATATCCGGAGTCAATATTTTTTCTTCCGCTGATTTTAAGGAAATCTTTGACAAACTTAAAAATATCAGGGTAGAACCCGACTCGACGAATAAAACATTTTTTGTTAAAAAAATAAAGATTAACAATTTAACCGCGGTTTTGGAGGATACTTTTACAGCGGTAAAATACAAATGGAAAGATATGCGAGCGGAAATTTTTTTAAACTTCCGGAAAGTCGGGAAAATAAATATCGATACGGGCAGATTTTCGTTTTTGATTTTAAACAAGGGTTTTCTAAGCTTGCTTGAAAAACGAAAAATAACTTCCGGAAACATATCGGAGATGACTTTATTCGACGATTCGATTTTTGAATACGAGTCGAATACTGAAAATTACGGAGATAAGACGAAGACTGGTTTTGTAATGCCTTCGTTAGTTTTTGCGGCGAAAAACAAAAAAACTATTCTTAAAATCGCTTCGTCCGGAGATTCTGGAATCATATTTGATTTAATTAATATTCCATTGAAATTTCCAAAAAAAGAATCCGGTTTGAGCGTTCATTACGATTGTTCGATTTTAAATTTCGAGGGAACGGGAAAAATTTTGGCGGACGGAGAAAACGTAGATTTTGAATTTTTAAACGGCAAATTTAAAGCGTTCGGAGCAAAACGAGTTTTTTTTGAATATGACTTTAAAACAAAAAAAGGATTGTCGCTGGATATCGGACAAATTGATTTTGCGAGGTATTTTGAAAATATTTCCGGCAAAACGTCTCTGAAACTCGATATTATTCAAAACGGCGGTTTATACGGCTCGAAAATTGTTCTTGTTGCCGAAAAAATAAAGTATGAAGATTTTTTAATAGGCGGCAAGTTTAATATCGAGTTAGGTCTTCTGGAAAAAAACAAACTCCAACCTCTATTGATAAAAATTGACTGCGATAAATTATTGCTGAATAACTATCTGTTTAAAATCGCGTTAGATTCCGTTTATGAGAAAATGGATTTAAAATTGAAAAAATTGAGATTGGCTCCCTATAAACCCGTTTCGTTTTCAGATTATAAGTTAAATTCTTTTATTGAAACGGATACCGGAGCAATTACGATTACGCGCGATATGATTAAATTCGCGGCAACCGGAAAGCTGACTAATTTTCTTTCGGAAAACTATTTTGAAATTGTTTTAAAGATAAAAGAAAAGAAAGCCGGATTAAATTACGAACAGGATAAATTTAAATTGAAATTGGACGCTCAACTCGAGAATAAAATATTGAAGACCGGCGTTTCTGCGTATTTGGAAAACAATATGATTTGTTCGGCTGCGTCTGAATACGGTCTTGAATCTAATCATTTTAAAATTGAAACAAGCGAAAAAGACGATTTGAAATTCGCAGTTGATTTTAAAAGTCTTTCAGATATAAAAGTTGATTTGAATATGAATGAAAAGTTTCTGAAAAAAATAGGAATTAATCGGAAGATAGATTCGTTCAGTTCGTATTTGAATATGAATGCGAATAAAAAGGGAGTAAGTTATAACGGGAAAATTTTATATTCTGAAAAAGACGGAGCGAAATTTCTCGGTTATATAAACGGGATTAATACGGATTTGAATATTGAAAAAATAGTTTATGAATTTGATAAAACCGGAATGAATATTACCGGTTCTGTAAAAGTTAATATAATAGACAGACAATTAAATTTTAACTTAAATAATTACGTTAATAATTTAAAAGCCGGAATATTAAAATTTAACGGCAATTTACAAATAAAAGGAAACGCCGATTTATTGAAAAACAAAATAAATTTAAGAGTTTTCTCAAACGATATATCCGTTAACAACAGCGATCTTGAGGCGGTTTGTCTAAACATAAATTTTGACGATAATAAAATCGTTTTTACCGAACCCGGAACCGAATGCTGGAGCGTTAAAGGAAAAGCGTTAATCAGCGATAAAATGGATTTTTTTTCCGCGGACAATATTGTGATAATAAAAAACGGCAAAGAAATCTCAGTTATTAACGGCGGCTATGATTTGAAATCAAATAAGATAAATTTCAAGTATTCTCAATTGTCGAGCGATTTATCCACTCTGGCTTATTATACGGACGCGGTCAGAAAAATCGAGGGGAGCGGTTCGTTTTTTGTGGATATAAGCAATACGATTGATAATCCGGTAGTCAATGCCGAACTTGCGCTTAAAAATGTAAATCTGTATTTGTCGGACTACATAAAAGAAATCAAAAATATAAACGGCAGCGTTAAAATAAAAAATAACGAAGTGTATTTTGATAATATTCGAGGCGAAAATCACAAGGGTTATATTTTACTTACAAGCGATTCGGGTTCAAATATTAATAATTTAAACGTTAATCTTTTTGCCTCAAAAATATTTTTAGAAGTTCCGGAGGTTGAGCTTACCGCCCAAGCCGATATTAAAGGCAAGCTGATAGGAACAATAAAAAAGCCCGTTGTAAAAGGCGACGCATACGCAAGCAACGCTCAATTCACGTATCCTCCAATCAATCCTCCGAAATCTTCAAAATACAATCCAAACGGAATATATCCAAGCTGGGATGCGAACGTTCATATAAGGGAAAACGTCAGATATAAGTATATGACTGTTGAAATCGAACTGGATAGAGGAACTCAATTATATTTCAAAGGAACAAAGTTTGACATATCCGTTAAAGGTTTTTTATCGGCTCATTCGGGGAAAGTTCCGTATTTGAACAGGAAATTCGATTTGGTTCTCGCGGAAATGATAGTGAATAGCGACGCCGGAATTCCCGTGGTAACTGGCGAATGCGAAACCGTTATAGACGGACTGGAAATCAAAATGACTTATTCGGGACCTGTCGATAAATTCAAACCTTCGTTCAGAATTCCGGCAAGACCCGAACTAAGCGAAGAAGAAGCCGCGAAAATTATAAGATTCGGAACGATTGGTCAGTTAACTGAAACCGGAAGAACCGTAGATTCGCAATCGGATTACGGGATTTACAAATTTGTCGATAGCAATCTGAGCGCTATTATCGGCAAACCGATAGAAGAAAGACTTCTTAAAGATTTTAAATTGTATTTTAATCTCAACGCGCCGCTTGTGGAAAATCTTGTGAAAAGCGGCGAAACTTCGGATTCCGGAAGCGTTTCGGCAAATCTGTTAATGAATACTTCCATATCGCTCGGCAAATATTTATTTAAAGATTTGTATTTTGAATACAGAGGAAAAGTCGTCAATGCGAATCAGGATTCTTTTCTTTCAAACGAAATTAAACCGGGCTGGCAATCCGAACTCGAAGCAAAATTAAATCTGAAAAAAAATACTTTTTTTAAATACAGATATTCTCCTTCGCTTGAAAAAGACAAGGAATCCGAACATTTTATTCAGTTTGAGAAAACTATTAAATTCTAATCCGGATGAATACAAAATCAGTTTTAAAATTTTTTACGGCGATTATTTTTTTGTCGGCAATCTCATTTTGCTGCGAAGCGTCCGGAAAGTCAAATCCGGAAATAATTCTCGTTTCCGATAGAAGTTCCGCATTAATCGGAGATACGATAGAATTGAGTTTAACCGTGAAATATTCTGAAAATATTACTGGCGTAAGAATTAGAAACGAGGCGATAGGTTCGGAAATATTCGAGGTTTATGAAATTGAAAAAGAAGAATCCGCCGCCGGTTTTGAAACTTATAGAATTATTGTTTCGCCGTTTCATATTTCCGAAACTGAAACCGTTATACCCGGAATACCCGTAGAATATAGAGAAAATAACGGCGATGAATTGAAAACCGCCTATTCAAACGAAATCCCGATAAAACTCGAAGATATCAAACTTGATTCGAAAAAATGGATGCTCGATATGGAAAAACCGGTTTTGAAGAAATACGATTATTCCGGAATAATAATGATTATAGTTATATGCGCGTCGTTATTTTGTTTGTTTGGCGTTGTTTACGCGAAACTAAAAAAACATCTTTTTATAAAACTTGCGGACGATAGCGATAAGAAATCAAGACAATTCGACGCCGCTCAATTTATTGAAACTATTTTGATAAAACTTGAAAGTATGAAAAATAATCCGCAGGCGGATTTCGGCGGGATAAAGATTTCAGCGTTTGAAATATCGTTAATTCTTAGGACTGCGCTTGAAAAAATTTTTAAAATAGAGTGCCTCGAAGCGTCGAATCTGGAATTAAAAAAAAAGTTTGAGAATATTTCTTTTTCAAAAAAATATTTATATTTTGAAACGCTTGATATTCTTGAAAAAATCAAATTTTCAGTTGATTCTAATTTTGATTCAGGTATTATGAATTCAATTCTCGACGATTGCGTCGAATCTCTCGGCTCTTTAAAAAATGAGATTTCATCGTTTGTTATAGAACAGGAAAAAAAATGAAGATATTACACACTTCGGACTGGCATCTTGGACAAAAACTTAAAGAAAAGGAAAGGATAGACGAACATATTAAGTTCACTGATTGGCTGATAAATCAAATAAATATCCGTCAAATCGACGTTTTGATAATAGCGGGCGACATATTCGATAGTTGTTATCCTTCGAATTCTGCGCTGTCATTGTATTATGATTTTTTAACGCGGCTGCAGACCACATGCTGTTCAAACGCCGTTATAACCGCAGGAAATCATGATTCCGGCGCCGCGATAAACGCTCCGAAAAACCTTTTAAAACATTTTAAGATTTTTGTTTGCGGAAATATGTCGAAGAATATTTCCGATGAAATTTTGATATTAAAAAACAAAGATGGAAAAGAATTATGCATAGTCTGCGCCGTTCCTTTTATTAGAGAACGGGACGTAAGAAAATCCATTTCGGGCGAATCTTATATTGAAAAAGAAAAAAGTCTGGTTGAAGGAGTGATTTCTCATTACAATGAATTGTATGAAGAAACGCGCAATTTGAAAAAATTTATGAAAGAAAAAATTCCGGTAATCGCGACGGGACATTTTTTTGCCGCGGGCGGAAAAAAGTCCGACAGCGAAAAAGATATTTACATCGGGAATCTTGGAAAAATCGATTTGACGCGCTTGTCAGGAAAATTCGATTATTTTGCGCTTGGGCATCTTCATAATTCGCAAAAAGTCGCGAATTTAAGCGATATACGGTATTCTGGTTCGCCCATACCCTTAAGTTTCGGCGAAAACAACGATAAGAAATGCGTTATTGCGGCTGAATTCAGCGATGAAAATCTTAAAGACATAATGGAAATTCAAATTCCGGTTTTTAGAAAATTAATTAGAATTGAGGCGAATCCGGAAAATGTCGCGGACGCGATTGAATCCGCGGCGGCTGTAAATAAAGGATTGCTGAATCCTTTTCTTGAAATCGGTATCAGCTGCGAATTTTCCGATTTGTCCGTTTTAAATATTATTCATGAAACCGCGGCAAAACACGGCGTAGAAATACTTTCGGTTCAAAAAGAGAATTCGCGCAAATTAAGCGTTACAGGCGAAATTATAAATCCGGATATCGAACTCGATTTCTTATCGCCTGTAGAGGTTTTTAAAAAACTTTGCGAATCCGTCTCTTTATCAAAAGATAATTCTGATTACGAAGAACTGGTTTCGGCTTTTAACGAATTGCTTGATAATCCGGAAATCAGAGAATATTTGTAATTGTTGACAAATAAAATTTTAATAATAAACTTTCTTATTGATTATGAAAACTGTTAAACCTCATTTTATGTTTTTTTTTATTGTAACCTTTTTTCTAATCGGTTTTGACGATTTTTCTTACGCTGTAAAATTAGGTTCGGTTATTGAAAAAAACGGTTTCGCCGAATTTAGAAACAACGACGGGCTTGAATGGATTAAATTATATTCGGATTTGGAAGTCGATTCCGGAGGGTTATTCGCAACTTATAAAAAATCGGGAATTATATTCAGAACTTTTAATAACGTCTTGTTAAACGCCGGTGAAAATACGGTTTTTTTGCTGGGCATTAACGATAATGAAATAGTTTGCAAACTTATATCCGGCTGTTTACAAATTGAAAACCTGTCTGAAACAAGTTTTACGGTTTTAACGACTTTATCGACTACGGCTATTTTTAAATCTGGAAAAATCGAAATACATTCGGCGCTGGATTTGAATTTGATCAATATTTTAAGACCGCAGGTTTTTATAAAAGACCACGGCAAACAAAAAGATTATGAAAAGTTTACGGCGAATTCCGCTTGTTTAATATTGGACGGAAATGAAAATCGAACGTTCGATTCTACGTTGACTTTAAAAAATGCGTTTGACGTAGCCGCAAAATATTTTTCGGATAACGATAAAAAAAATAATGGTAAAACCGGCGCGATGACCGTTAAATTCGAGAATTTGGATTTGACCCCTTCAGCCAAAAATTCTTTTGAATTCAAAATTATTACCGATAAATCAAATATTGTTGCGGTAAATAATCTGAATCTTAAATACTCGTTGAACGGATTCAATTTTCAAACCTTTTTAAACGAAGGGAAAAATAATATTTCGATAAAAATTGTTTCGCCGATAACTCTTGAAACCTTTAATTATGATTTTATAAAAATTTTAGATTCGACGCCGCCTAAGCTCGTTATAACAAGAATGAATTTTGATTCCGGCGATCGGCTTTCCATTGAGGGATTGACCGAACCGGGAGCAAAAGTTAAATTTGGAAATATTCCGATAACAGCCAACCGCGACGGAAGTTTTAGAACCGTAATATCGAATTTGCTGCAGTTCTCCGGAACCGGTATGCCGGATATAATAGCCGAAGACGAAGCGGGCAACAGAAACGTTCATAAAAGCAATATTGCTGAATTAAACGATATGACTCCGCCTTCTTTGACGTCTGCCGCTATTCAACCGAATACTGCGAAAAAAAACGGCGTTCTAATGATTTTGATTTCGGCGTCGGACAACACCGCGCTCGCGCCTTCCTGTTATATAAAAATCAAACAGCCGTCAGGAGCTTCGGTTATGAAATCGCTCCGGCTTCAAGGCAAAAATTTATACTCAGGAAGTTTGACCGGAAATTTATCCGCGTTTCCGGGAACTTATATAATTGAGGAAATTCATTTGAACGACATTTACAATAATTCAAAAATTTATTATGCCGACAATCAATATATTATTACGGAATAAAAATGAAATCTCAATTATTTGAATATAGCGGCGTAATTCATATTCATACCGAATATTCTAAAGACTCGTCGGGAAGTTTTAAGGATATTGTCGACGCGGTTAAAAAAACGTCCCCTGATTTTATAATCATAACCGATCATAATTCGATGAGTTTTAAAGAAAATTACGGAGAACAAATTAATTGCGGCTGCAGTATTTTGTGCGGCGAAGAAATTACGCCTTCAAATTCATTCAATCATTTAATGGCTTTAAATATTGAAAAAAGCATTTTGCCGGATATTAACCCTCAATTAAATATCGACAATGTAAATTCGCAAAACGGCATTTCGTTTTTATGTCATCCCAATATTTCAAAAAAAACTATGTTTATATTTAAAGACGTGTCGTGGAAAAACTGGGATGTTACCGGTTTTAGCGGAATAGAGTTATGGTCGTATACGCTTGAATGGACGTCGCAGATAAACTTAACCAACATTTTACTTTATATGATGTTTCCGAATTGGGTTGTGAACGAACCTGACGAAGAGTTGACTTATAAATGGGACGAACTCAATAAGACGGGAAAATGCGTTTGCATAGGCGGAGCGGACGCGCATATAAAAAAATTAATTCCTTTCGGATTCAAAAAGGTTTTCAGATATGATTTTTTATTCAACGTTATCAGAACCAATATACTCGTTGATAAACCTCTGACCGATTCGATTGAAATAAATAAAAAGATAATTTACGAATCTTTAAAAAAAGGTTCGTGCTACATAGCGAATTATGAAATAAGAGAATGCAAAGGATTTAGATTTTTTGCGACGTCAAATAAAAAATTTTATAATATCGGCGACGTTATAATTTTTGAAAATAAACAGATTGTTTTTTCAGTGACAGTTCCGGTAAAATGCGAAATTCATTTATTGCGCAACGGAGAAATAATAGCGAGAATATTGGATTCGGAACTTGATTATATAGCAAATTCTCAGGGCAGTTACAGAGTGGAAGTGATTTTAGCCCGCAGAAAATGGATTATAACAAATAATATTTACGTGCGATAGAAGTCATTGTTTTAATTATGAAATTTTGCGGGAAAGCAAAGCTCCTTTGAAACAACCAAATTTGATTTTTTTCTTTATTTTTTTTTAAAATTCAATATAATAATAAAAATATTTAATTATCATTTTTTAATAATATATGATTTGTAAAAATTGTCAAAAATTTGTGACTTACGAATGGCTTGAATGTCCAAACTGCGGTTATTTGAATTCTACCGAAGATATTGAAAAATTAATTGCTCAATTTAAAATATATTTTAATGAAAAAGAATACGTTAAATGCAGAGTAATTCTTGAAAAATGCTTGAAATTCACCAAACTTTCGAGCAAAGAAGAAGTGTTTAAACGACAGCTTGAAAAAATTAATCTTTTAATAAAAAAGTCCGGACAAGCGGAATCCAAATCAATAAAAGACATTAAACCGGTTCCAAGCGGCAGCTACATCAGGGACCAGATGCTTTTTAAATCGGGAACTGAAGAAGACAGGTTATCAGGAAAACAAAGATATGTCAAACATAATAATTTCATAATATTTTTTTCCATAGCGTTAAGCGTGGTTATAATTTTATATTATTCAATTTGTTTGAAAGACGGCAATAATGATTACTCCGGCGACTCTGAATACATTCCGCCTGTCGTGAAAAAAATCACTCCTTCGGACGAACCGCGAAATTATATTGAGCCGAGAAATTATACAGAGTCAAATAAAATTCAGGAAATTGTTCAAAGTTCCGTATTAATAACTCCTAAAAAAGGAGTTTTGAAAATTGACGGAATACCAGTAGAAAATAATATTGAGATAAAAGGAATGAATCGCGAGATAATATCGGATTCAAACGCTTCGGCTTTTTTTAAAACGGATATTTGTTACGCTTATCTTGGCGAAAAATCGCATTTGATTTTGGAAAAAGTCGCTCAAAAAGGAAGTATGAAGATTGTCGAATTGAATCTTAAAAAAGGAAATGTTTTTTGCGACGTCGATAAACTCGCTTCAAACGATATATTCGAGATTAAAACTTTTACTTTGGCGGCTGGAATAAGAGGCACTAAATTTCAAGTAAAAATTCTTGATAAAGATAAGACTGCGGTTTATTGTTTAACAGGGAAAATTCAGGTTAACGACAATCGAGGCAAAACAGCCGAACTCATTTCCGGCTTTGGCGTTCAAGCTGATGCAAATGGGTTGAAAAAAGTTTTAAAACTTAGCGCGTCTGAAAAAATGGAACTTGAAAATTTGAATAAATTTATTTCCGATAGAAAGAGCGGCGTAGAACTAGAAATAAACAACTTAGATTCGAGCGTTAAATATGATAGCGATACCGAGGATTCTTTTAAACAATCCGGCGATAACGTTCCGGCTGACAAAACAGCTATAATTGAAAAATTAATGCGGCGTCAGAATGATTTTAATTTATTACCCAAAAGAGGAGTTTCTTCCGGCGAAACTGAAAAATCAATTTCTTTAAAATCGAAAGTTTCAAATTCTGCCGAAAATAAAGCGGTTGAAGAACCGATTGAAACGAAAACTCCGGTTGCAAATAGCGATTCCGCCGCCGCTGTGAAAACAGCCGTAGTGAAAACCGATGCGAAAAAACAAGTTCATTCCGAGGAAAGCGGAATTGTTGAATTTGTCAAAACCAAATATTCTGAAAAATTCGGGGATTCGGCTGATACTCAAATTATTAGAGATAAAGAAAAATTTAATAAAACAGGAATAGACAAAATTAAGAAAAAAGGCAATCCGAAGAATTTTTATAACGAAATGAATAAAGAGGCGATTGAAAAATTCGGAGAATCGGAAGTCAAATCCCAAATAAATAAACTGGAAAAAGAAAAATGAATGTTGAAATAATCAATCATACGAAAAATCCGGAGTTTGCAATAGTGAATGCTGCGCGTATTTGTTATAATTCGCCATGCGATTCTATTTTCCACGGAGACGGAAGCGTTGAACTCGGCGACCGGGATAAAAAGTTATTGTTGAAACTTGTGGGCTTGAAACATTTCAGCACAATAGAACACGCATATTTTACTTTTAAAATAACGGGGATTTCAAGAGCGTGCAGTCATCAGCTTGTAAGACATAGAATAGCTTCCTATTCGCAAAGGTCTCAACGCTATGTAAGCGAAGTCAATTTCGATTATATAATTCCGGCTGCAATTGCGGATAACGAAGAAGCGAATAGTATTTATAAATCGGCTATGGAATCTATAAACGAGCATTATACTAAACTTATGTCCATCAATATAAAAAAAGAAGACGCGAGGTATCTTTTGCCTAATGCATGCGCAACAGAATTGGTTATGACCGTTAACGCAAGAAGTCTTATGAATTTTTTTGAATTGCGGCTCGATAAACATTCGCAATGGGAAATACGCGCGCTCGCTTCGAAAATGTATGCGTCGGTAAATAAGCTTGCGCCTATTTTATTTCCGGTTGAAAATAATCTATGACGTTTAAAACAGAATCCGTCTGCGTTGTAATACCGGTTTATAATTGCGCTTCAACAATTTCTAACACATTGGAATCCTTAAAAAATCAATCGGTTCAGCCGGAAGAAATAATTATCGCTTATAATTTATCCGCTGATAACACGCTTGAGTTGATTCGAGGATTTTCCGATATGCCGAATTTGCGTATTGTCGAAGTTCCTGAAAACATTAAAGGACCTGCGGGAGCGCGTAATTTCGCCTGTCGCGATTGCCATTTAAAAATAATCGCGTTTACAGACGGCGATTGCGTTCTTCCTCAAAATTGGATAGAAAATATTGTTTTACATTTTAATGAATTCGATATTGGAATTTTAACCGGACCGGTTAAAGGAATTTTTCCGGTTTCGGTTTTTGATAAATATCAAACGGTTTTCGGTTTGAATATTGTGAATGAAAACAGAATTTATTCTCAACTCGAATTATTTAAAAGTTTCGGGCATACCGCAAATATGTCGGTTTTGAAAGACGTTTATATTGAAATCGGCGGTTTTAACGAATCTCTGTTTTACGCCGAAGATCATGATTTCTGTTATAGGATTTTATCGACTGGAAAATATAAACTGATGTTTTCTAACGCAGTTGAAATTAATCATATTTTTAGAACAAATCTGAATAAATTTATAAAGATTTCGTTTAATTATAATAAAGCTCATTCTTTTCTTGTTTCAAAATTTCACCAAAGATTTACCGTTAAATTTAAAAATAAAAAAATTATTGATTTCAAGTTCAAGTCCAAATCGCGGTTCGGATTTATTTTCGATTTATGGACTTTTAATAAAAAAATATTACTGCTTATAATTTTATCGGCGTTTATAAATCCGCTGTTTTTACTGGCTTTATTCCTTTATCTTTTAAAAATCGAATCAAAGATATACTTAAAATTTTCTGATTCTCCATTGTTCAGCGCAAATGATAGATACAAAATTTTTTCAATATTTTTGTTGGAAAACTCCTGCGCGTTTGCCGGAGAAATCTGCGGATTTTTCAAAAGAGTTTTTCGCGCTAATTGATTAGTTGTTGTTAGCGTAATTTAAGTGTTAATTTTTATCGGAATTGGAAAACTGATACTATAATTTCATCAAATTATATTTCTACGTATTACCCTGAATTACTGTGATTTCCGCTAAACGCAACGCGCTTAATTTTATGAGTAGTAAACGCTGGGGAATAGAAATATATCATAGAACTCTGAAAAGCGGCTGTAAAATAGAACAGCGACAATTAGGTAACGCCGACCGTATAGAATCGTGTTTAGCTATAGATATGGTAATTGCATGGAGAATATATCATTTGACATAATTGGGAAGAAAAATACCGAATGCGTCTTGCGCTGCGTTTTTTGAAGAAGCAGAATGAAAGACGTTAATTGCGAATAAAACAAAAAATCCGATAGCTCCAAAAATAGCGCCCACATTACGCGAGGCTATTCATTTGGTTGCAAGTTTGGGCGGATTTTTAGGAAGAAAAAGCTATGGCGAACCTGAAACCAAAACTATGCGGCTTGGACTACGAGCATTAGATATTATAACAGATACCTCCAAAATTTTTAATTCCGCATCGTCATCTT
>DAINAU010000038.1:0-28814 GCA_036733285.1 bacterium | reverse complement strand
TTTTCTTATCCGAAGCATTATTTTTATCGGACTTTTATTTTACTCGTCGATTTTGCGACTGAATGGTTGGATAAAAATTAAGTTGACGAATTAATTATTTGTAATATAATAAAAAAAATAAGTTGCGTTATCCAAATTATATTTACAAAGGGAGCATCATTTTCAAATGACGGTTATCACAAGACAGCATATATGCGAAAAACTATCCGGAGAGTTTAATATCGAGCCATCGGAAATTGATAATTTGTTAAAAACATTTTTTGATGTTTTTATAAAGACGATAATAACCGGAGATAAAATCGAATTGAGAAATTTCGGCGTTTTTCAACTTGTGGAACGAAAACCCAAATTAGCCCGAAATTTAAAAACAAACGAGCCGATACGCTTACCCGGGAAAAAAAGCGTTTTGTTTAAACCCGGAAAAGAAATGAAAGACAGAATAAACAAAAAGTTTAACTCTTAGTTTTTTTGATTTTTAAAATGAACGAATTGAAAATTAAAATACTCGGCGACAGCGGACCTTTTTCATTAACAGGCAGGAGTATTTCATATCTTATCGAATATGGAAAGTCTTCATACCTTTTAGATTGCGGCGCTCCGGTCTTTCAATTATTGCCGTTCAACAAAATATGCGAAATAAAAGGAATAATAAGCACTCATTGTCACGACGACCACAAACGCTGGTTTACGGATATAGCGTTATTCAGAAAATATGTTACTCCAAACAAACCTAAAATCAAATTATTAAGCGTCGAGCCGCTGCTCAAGGAGTTTAAAAATTCATCAAAGAGCGCGCTTGAAAAAACGTTGTCTTTTGATTCGAAAAAAGTCGTTGAATTCCCGAGTTCTGAATTTTACGATTCCGTCAGAATAGGACCCGCCGCAAAATATAAAGCGGTAGAGACGATTGAAAACGGAAAATTAGAATACTGCGTCGCGGATAAATCCGGAAAGATTATGCCTCCGGAAAAATGTAAAGCGGTGGCGCATCCCGCAACCGGCAGTAAAAGCATACTATTTTACGATGAAGAATTTAAATGCTGGGTGAACCCTGAAATATTCTATCATTTTGAAAACGAGAAATTCTACGAAGACAACATATCTTTTATCGACGAAGAAACCGGACTGAAGATAACGGCGGTCAACGCGCCGTCGTGGCACGGAATCGTTTCAGCCGGATATGTAATAGAAACCGGTTCTGAAAAAGTATATTTTAGCGGAGACACCGTATTTAACGTCGAATTATGGAAAGAGCTTTCCAATAAGGATTTGACGCCGAAATATAATTGCAACGATAAGGAATTCGCCGATAAACGATTTATAACAGGAGATATAAACGATTTTATAGAAAGAGCCTGGAGTTGGGAAAGATTCGATTCGGCGATGAAATTATATTTCAGGACTGATTTTATGTTTCACGACAGCGCAGGCGTAAAATCAATAGTTCATACCGATTTCAGCGATTGTTCCTCATTAGACAGAAACAAGACTTTATTAACCCATTGTCCTGATAAATACGTTTCTAAAATTCCTCTTACGTTCAACGACAAGGAATATATGATAAAAAACGGAAAATTATTTGAAATAACCGACTGCGGTTTATTTGAACTGCAAGCCGACATATATTATAAATCCGGATTGCGATATTATGCCGGATACAAAAATCCCGAAGGAAAATTCGTATTGGCCGAGAATAACGGAACGCTCGAATTAAAACCTTTTTCCGAATCCAAAAACGCGGAGACCGGTTTTGAAAGATACGATTTATACGAAGATATCAGAGGCGGATATTATTCTACAGACGAAAAATTAAGTCAAAAATATTTAACGCTAAATAACGCCGTATATGAGATTCAGAGCGAATCCGGCGGAAACATAAAACTAATAGTCCCAGAAAAGAAAAGGAGATAAAACAATGGACGACAGCTTGGTTCTCGTAATATCAAAATTAAAAAAATACGTCAAAACTACGACCGGATGCAGTTTATCAATGGAAGCCATAGGAGTCATAAACAATAAAGTTTTAGAGATATGTCAGGAAGCGAGCCGCCGCGCGCAGTTTGACCGCCGTAAAATAATAAAGCATACGGACGTTTAACAACAAATTACTGAAAAATTTTTTAACTCATATATACATAAGTTTCATTCTTGTTCGCTCATAACATAAATCTCCAATATAGAAAAATGGAAAAAATAATATCAAATTTTGAATTTTATATAGCATCGAGATATTTCAAAGGCAGAGAAAACATAGTATTTCTCAAAATAATAAATTACATATCGATTATAGGCGTTGCGATAGGCGTCGCGACTCTTATCGTGGTTATGGGAGTTATGAACGGTTTTGACGATTATCTTCAAACCAAAATAGTGGGAATAACTTCGCATATAACGGTTTCAAATTATTCAAACAAATATTTTTCCGCAAAGAATATTATACTGGACAAAATAAAAAAAATAAAAGGAGTAGCCGCCGCAGGTCCGGTTTTTACGGATAACGTCATATTGAAAACAGATTACGGAACCTTCGCCGTTTTAATAAAAGGAGTTGACGCCGAATCGGATAAAAAAATAACAAACATATACGATTCGATTATAGACGGCAAGGAAAACTATACTAACGAATCTGAAGGGATACTGATTGGAAATTATTTATCCAAAAGACTTGGAGTAAAAAAAGGAGATATGTTAACGGCGATACCCGCTCAAGTTACATATTCGGCTTTTGGAATAGTGCCGGGCGTTAAAAGTTTGAAAATACTCGGAATATTTAAAACCGGAATGTTTGAATACGACAATTCTTGCGCATACTGCTCGTTAAAAACAGTTCAATCTCTTTTTAAAAAGCCAAACCTCGTGACCGGAATAGAAATAAAATTAAACGATTTAAACAAAGCCGGAATTATTTCAAACGAAATTAATGAGACGTTCAATTACGAATATTACGCTTCTTCGTGGTCTTCGCAAAATTCAAATTTATTTGCGGCTTTAAAACTTGAGAAAAGCGTTATGTTCATAATATTAACCTTGATAATAGGAGTTGCCGCGTTAAATATCGGCGGTTCAATAATAGTTTTAATAGTTGAAAAGACGAAAGAAATCGGAATATTAAGAGCAATGGGCGCTTCCAGAAAAAACATAGCGAAGATTTTTTTATTAAAAGGATTTATAATAGGCATAATCGGTTCTTTAGCCGGATTGGGGATAGGTCTGGGTCTTTCTTTAATCATAAGCAAATACAAGATAACAATTCCGGGCGACGTGTATTATATAGAAAAACTACCCATAAAAACCGATATTTCCGACTTAATAATTATTATGATTACAGCCGTGATAATATGTCTTGGAGCCTCGATAATACCCGCTTTAAGAGCGTCGAAACTCGAACCGGTAGAGGCGATGCGGAATGAATGAAAAAAACATATTGACCGCCGAATGCGTTTCCAAATCATACTTTCAAGCCGGAAAAAAAATCAAAGTAATAGAAAACGCTTCATTTAATTTATTAGAAAGAAGCGTAAACATTATTTCGGGAAAAAGCGGTTCGGGAAAAAGCACGCTGCTGCATCTAATCGGAGGTCTGGATAAACCCGATTCCGGTTTTATAAATTTTTTTTCGGAAAACATCGTATCATATCAGGAAAACAAATTAAACGATTTCAGGAATAATAATATAGGATTCGTTTTTCAATTTCATCATTTGCTCGCAGATTTCACGGCGGGCGAAAACGTAATAATTCCATTGCGTATAAAAGGAAATATTCCGGACGAAAAAATTAAGTTTGCCGACGCTATAATCGAAAGGCTCGGCATAGCGGAAAGAAAAAATCATTATCCCAATCAGATGTCTGGCGGAGAGCAGCAACGCGCCGCGATAGCAAGGGCGTTAGTCAACAACCCAAAACTGCTTTTGGCTGACGAGCCGACTGGAAATCTCGACAACGAAACGGCAAGCGAGGTTATGAATTTATTCTGGGAAATAAACAAAGAATTCGGAACGACTATTGTAATCGTCACGCATGATAAAAACATAAACGGAAATTCCGCGAATTTTTTCGAATTAAAATCCGGACAGATAATTCCATTAAACAAATGAACGTATTTAATAAAAATTTTCAACAAATTATCTCACCCCAAAATAATCCGGAAATACTCGAGTTCATTAGAAAACCGGATATAATCGGTTCAAATTCTTATATTATAAAAACTCCGGAACTTATTATCGTCATAGACCCGGGCGGTTATCAGGAACAAATAAACGTTATAACCGCGAGCATAAAAAAATTTTTAGAGGAAAAATCCAGAGCGGTAATAACGATTCTTACCCATTGCCACATTGACCATTGTCTACAGTGTTTTATCAATCAAGAATTCAGAACGATAGGCGGAAACGCAATATTCATTCATTCAACCGGGTTTGACGCTTATGCCAACAATGATTATCAGTTGACTCAGGCGGAACTATTTTCAAAAAAATTTTCCGGATTCAGTCCTGATTTTAAATTGTTTTATAATTACAAAGACGGAAAAAAAGGGCGATTTGAAATACCATACGGAATGATTCTGGATTATGAATTCAAAACTTTAATAACTGCAGGCAATATCGAATTAAAAAGCCAGTCGATAAAAATCCCTGAAACGGATTTAAGTCTTGAAATATATCATGCGCCCGGACACAGTCCCGACAGCTTAATATTAAAATTTCAAAACCTGATATTTTTAGGCGATTTTTTAGTCGCCGGCAATCCTCTCGTTGCCGGAATCGTCGGCTGGAATAAAAACGATTATATACTTTCTATAAAAAAAACATTATGGATTTTAAAAGAATTCCAAATAGATTGCTGTTACAACGGACACGGCGTCAAACTCGATTCCAAAACGGTTGAAACTTCTTTAGAAAGAAATTTGAATAATTTAACTAAAAAATATAACATAAAAAAAGGAATAGAACTTGACAAAAACCGGATTGAAACGATGTTTGATTACGCGTTCGATTCTTTATCAGAATTATGCGTTGTTTTCACAATAATCACGGGAAGAATCGCATATATATCCTTTCAGATGGAACGGCTGGAAGAATTCGAAGCTGCAAAAAAATTATGGAACTCCGAAGAATGCGAAAAAATAGAATTATTAATAACCGATTTCAATAATTTTATCGAGCATTATAAAAAAGGGAAGAAATTCAAAATAGAGGTTATTTTAAAAGCGGCTGATATTATAAAAAAAATCGATAAACTGTTCAAATCCTCGAAATATCTTGAATCTTCGGGGAAATCATTTCTACATAGAGCCGAAACTCTTTTGATGGATTTCGTTAAAATAATTTCTTGTTATGAAATAGATTTTATATATTCTCCGGTTGATTTAAATTCATTAATAAAAAATAAATTATCGGAACTTAAAAATGAAAATAACAAAACAGGATATTCTTTGAATGAATTTGAAGCGGACGACGATTATATGAATTTTCTGATGAATCAAATCGGGAATATAAACGTTTTTACAAATCTTGATATCGAATGCGAATACGGAAATGTTTCCGGTTCGATTGAAATAAACGAACAATTATTTTCCGACGTATTGGTGGGATTTCTCGAAGATTGCGTATGTTTTGACGCCGGAAAATTATATTTGAAAACTTCTTCAAAAAATAAAAATACCGAACTCGAATTGAAATTTAAAAACGCCGGATTATTCGCCGAAGGAAAAATCGGATACTATCAAAGAAGATTCAAACTTTCAAACGCCGATTTTCAATATGAGGAAAAAAAGAATTGTAATGAAACCGTTATCAATCTAAAATTTAAAACATTGCCGGATAATTCGACTGGAGCCTGATAAATTATGCGTTATTCGAATTTTATATTAGTCGTAATTCTAATTTTTATATCATTATCACCGGCGGCGGCTATTGAGAACGCGGGAACTATTGAAAACGCGCAGGCGACAAGTAATGCGTATAAGTTTGAGAACGCGCCTGCGACAAGTAATGCGTATGAAATTGAAAACGCGCAGGAGATTGCCAACGATGGAGAGATTGAGAAAACGGAAGCGGTTAAGAGCGCGCCGGATTCGAAAAATACCCTTATAAAACCTAAGTTAAAAATCGGTCTTGTATTATCAGGCGGAGGCAGCCGCGGGTTCGCGCATATCGGGGTTTTAAAACGCCTTCATAAACATAATATTATTCCCGACATTATATCGGGATGCAGTATGGGCGCGTTTATAGGAGCAATGTATGCGTCGGGTTATTCTCCGGAAGAAATTGAAAATATAGTTCTTACGTCTGACTGGGACGCTCTGTTTTCAGACAAACCTTTAAGGTCAAACATAATAATTACAGATAGAGAATACGCAGACAACAATTATCTTTTCTCATTCGATTTCAGATGGAATAAAATGTTATGGAAAAAAGCTGTAAACGACGGAAATTTTTTAGAAAATATGCTTGCGTCTAAACTCGGAATATATTCCGCCGCCGCGTCTAACGATTTCAACGAGCTTGCCATACCGTTAAGAATTTCAGCCACGGATTTTATCACTGGGAATCCGGAATATTTTGATTCCGGAAATCTGCCGGAACTTGTCAGAGCAAGTATGTCGTATCCGGGTTTATTCGCTCCAAAACAATATCAATCAAAATATCTCATAGACGGTTTTATAGCTTCAAATATTCCAATAGACGTTTTAAAAAAAGAAAAATGCGATTACATCATAATTTCAGACGTTACTTCGGATTTGCTGCCTATTGAAAAAATCAATTCGATATTAGACGTCATAGACCAGACATTGCAGATTTCGATTCAACCCAAAATATACGAAGATTTAAAAAAAGCAAATTTAGTCATATCTCCCGACGTAAAAAAAATAAGCACTACCGATTTTAATAATATAGAAGCTATTATCAAAAAAGGCGAAGAAGCGATTACAGACGAAACAATCTCTGTAATACTATCGGCGACCGGCGATTCAAAAAAATCAACGCTTGAAATAAAACCGGAAAACTATTACGCCATTTCAAAAATAAATCATCTTAACCTTAAGAAATTAGATAAATCCGTAGTGAAAGATTATACCGACAGGCTGCTCGGCAAAAATTACGATTCAAGAAATATGATTTCCACTATTTATAATTTATACGGTTCCGGGCATTTCGATAAAATCAGCTATAACTTCAATAAAAACATTTCAGACACTAACCTTACGCTTAATCTGGTTTTAATGGAAAAAAATTATAATTCCATTAATTTAGGAGTTTATGCGGACGAATACTATAAAGCCGCCGGATGTCTTGGATTTTCAAAAAATAATATTGATAAATTCGGGTCTAAACTTGATTTGGAAACTAATTTCGGATTATATAAAAAAATAAGATTAAAATATACAACGCAGAATACTACAAGTTTTAAACTCATTTCGCAAATATCGGCAAACTACAACGAAAGTTTTTTAAAATTATTCGCCGGTAAAAAATTTCTTGGAAAAGACAACTATAGATACAAAGACATTGTTTTAAGCGTAAACAAATATATTAATTTTCATTCTACGTTCAATACCGCTATTTATTTTTCCGATTATAACGATGAATTACGCAAACCCGATTCGTATTCAAAAGCCGAATTTTTACTCAAATATGACAATTTAAAAGATTATATTTTTCCGGCAAATTCTTCAAGTTTTATTATCAGATTTGAAAAATTCTTATCGCAAAACTACAAACATTCCGATAAATTTTTCGCCGGAATTTCCTTATATCCCGCAATCTGCGATAAATTTATTTTAACGCTAAATTCAGGAGCCGGAGTTTCAAATTCAAAAATAAATTTTTATGAAAAATTTAATTCCGGCGGTCCGGACGAAATCCCCGGTTATCGCAGAAATGAATTCAGAACCCACAATATTTATTATTTTTCAATAGGCGGAATTTATAAAATCAGAGAGTATAAATCCATATTCAAACAAAAACTCTATGTTTCAACGGCGGCGGGACTCGCCGAAATAAACGAAACTAAAAATTTCGGTTTTGATTATGATAAACTATTGTTTGGAATGAATTTGAAATTCATAGTTTCAACCGCTTTCGGAAATTTACAAATTGCGGGCGGATACAACCGTCAACATCAAAACCATTTTTATTTTCAATACGGCTACAAGTTATAAAATTTTTAAATTATGTAGAAAATATGTATTGACTTTTTTTAAAAAACGGATATAATTAAGAATGAAAACTAATAAAGAAAGGAAAAAAATATGAAAACGTATTCCATAATTTTTATAATACTATCTTTGTTTATTTTATCTCCTTCAACAATTTTTGCAGCCGAAAAAAAAACAGTTAACTTATCTTCTATTTCAAGCATTGATACTGGAACATTTTCTTTTAATAAAAGCGGTTCCAATGTTTCCAATGGCAAATCGGATTTAAACAATACTTACGGTCAAAATTTAAATAACAACAACTATGAAAAAAAATTAAATTCGGATTTCAAAGACGTGATTGAAAATTTAAAAAGAATTCATGATAAAAAGAATGCCTCAATCGACGATTCAAAAATAACATATCTCGGCTCAAAAGGTTTGGACAGGTCAAAGGAAAATTTTGACTTGTTATTACTCTGGAAATAATTTTTTATGGAATCCGAAATCCGTCGGTGTTCAAAAAAAAAATGTTATTCGACTCTTTGTTTTTTGACTACCCTTTTTCTTCTACTTCTTTTTTACAGCGAGCCGTTCAGATTATTCAACGACAGATTTTTCGATTACTGGATTTCAACAGTCAATAATAAACGTACTGCGATTTCCGAAAAAGATTTAAACAGGCTTCCCAAAATTTTGTTGATAAATCTTGATAAAAATTTTGCCGAACAAATCAAACGCTATCCGTTTCCAAGAAAATATTACGATTTAACCTTGAAAGTTTTAAAAGAAAAATCACCGCTGGCAATAGGATTGCCGCTTGTTTTTTGCGAAGACCCTGAAGATGATAACGATGCGGTAATACTTCCCGATTCAAACGTGATTTTCGGCGCCTTTTATTATAAATTTGCGGATAAAATCATTGGTCCGGACAATCGCGTAAAATGTTCGGAAGACAATTTCGGATTGTTAAACGTTTCCCTTGACCCTGACGGCCAATTACGCCAATTATCTCCTTTATCTCTGAATTTTAACAACAAATCATACGATCATTTCGTTGTGAAACTCGCCAAAAAATTAAATTTTTCCATTTTGTCCGATAAAAAAAATTTGATAGTGCATTCATTGACTGGGAAAATGGAAATACCCCAAAATGGATTTTATATAAATTATTATTCGCCTGTTTTAAAAAATATAGAACATATTAATTATCTCGATTTCTATGAAAAATTCATTTTAAACGATTATATAAAATCTTTGCGCAACCATATAGTCATTGTCGGAGTGGATGTTCCGGGTTATACAAACTACTGGAAAACTTCGGATTTAAAATATAATAATTCCAATTATGTAATAGCGGTTTCTTTATTAAATTTTCTGTATGGCGACGTAATCAAAGAATCCTCAAAATATTCAACCGCGCTAATTACTTCCGTTATAGCATTAATCTTTTTCTGCGCATATTTTTTAAAACTAAACGAAAATATCACTAAAAAAAACGTTTATACATATATTATAATCCTTGTTTTATTATGCGTCAGCCCGTTTTTTGTTTACTATTATTTTTTAATAAAGCTCGATTATTTTTCAATATATTTAGCGCTATTCGGTTTGGCGTTATTTTTCGGATTATACAGATTTCAATTTTACGCTTCAGAGTTAAATCATCAATGTTCCTCGTTAAACATAAATCTCGAAGACAAATTGAAAATGATAGAAAATCTTCAGAACTTGCGGAATAATTACATTCGCGAAATATCAGATTTATCAACTAACGTAAAAAACTATGAATCAAAATTTCAAACCAACAACAATTTTATTCAAAATCTTTCGCACGAAATCAAAAATCCACTCGCTCCAATTTCAGGATACGCAAGATTATTAAAAAATGAAACAAATCTCGCCGGCAATTCTCATATTCTCGAATGGATATCCGCCATTGAACGAAACGCAAATCGAATTGAAACTTTAATAAATAAAATCAGGTATATTTCTCAAATTGAAAATAATCAGGCGCAAATTAATATTGAAAAAATTGACATACCCGCTTTTTTAAATGAAATAATTAATGAATATATCCAAAATAAAAAAATATTATCTTCGAGAGAAATCGAAATTAATTTTAATATAAACGGTCAAAATTATATATTCGCAGATAGAAAACTTTTTGAACAGGTATTCATCAACTTATTCGATAATTCATTAAAATACAGCGAAGAAACCGAACCTTTAAAAATAAATATTTCGATTATTTCCGAAAAAAATAATATGACGATAAAAATCGAAGATTACGGTTTTGGACTTACGACAAATAATCCTGCGGATATTTTCGCTCGGTTTTATAGAGATTCAAACGCCGCCAAAAACGCGGTTTCCGGCGAAGGAATAGGTCTCAATATAGTTTCTGAAATTATTAAACTTCATAGCGGAAAAATATACGCGGAAAACAAAGGCGTTAACAAAGGAATAATTATAACAATCAATTTGTCGGCGGATTCAATGCGTCAAATTACGAATAAATTGTTATGATGAATAAAAACCGGAAACGACTCGCCTAAAAACCGGCAAACCTACCGACGTCTTAAAAAGAATCCTTTCAAAGTTGATGTTTTGATTTCATTGCCAAAATTTCAGTTTTTATTATCCCAACCTCTGATTCTCTTCAAAACTTTTTTTTTCGTTTTTGAATTCGCGGCAGTTTTAGAACTCGCTGCGGTTCGCGAGCGAGCCGCAGACTTATTATAGATATTTTCAATATTTGCTTTCATCAGTTTTGAATATGTTGGGCTGTGTATAATAATTATATTTTCATCATTAGTCGTATTAGCGGTAGTCGTATAATTAAACGAGCCTATAATACAAAGCGGGTCGCTTGAAGTTCCGGCGTCGATAGTCATATTTTTTTCGTGAAGACTGCCTTCGACATAGTTGTCATAACGGATATCGCAGCCGGCTGCAATCATTGCTTCATCCCTTGAAAATTCATATTCTGCCTGAACTCTGTCAAACACTCCTTTAACTTTTCTTCCGAGTTTTTTCTGAGCGATCATTGCATCGGCGAGTTCTTTATTATAAAAAGTAAATATATTAAATAATATGCTTGAATTACAGGTTTCTATTGCGGATACCAAACGAGAAATTATATTTGATTTAGGCGAAAAATAAATTTCCACATTGGTTGAGCCAACTTTAGTTTTAGTTACTGCCGGCGAGTTTTTTTGCGCGCCGAATTTTTTATTAACAAACATCTGATTAAATTCAGTCGAATAAATACTTGCGGCGCCTGAAGCAGTAGTTAAAATAACTATACAATTTTTATCAAGGTCAATCTGCGGATAAGTAAAATTAAAAGAACCTGTCAGCACGTCTTTTTTATCGCGAATAATAAATTTATCATGCATCAGCCCTTCTCCGCCGCCGCCGTCTGAATCCTTAACAACCGGAATTCCTTCTTTTACAAGTTTGTCCGTAATATCGTTCCAGTTGTCCGATTCGGTAACTATACGAACTTTAACGCCCTTTTTTTTTACCGCGATTATTTTATCGCTGATTGCCCGATTGGTCAAATTATAAATTGCAATATCAAGCGTGGACGTAGCGCCGCTGATAAAAGAGATTACTTTTAAATCAATGTTATTTGAAAGCGGAGGATCATTGAATACCAGTTCGACGCCGGCAAATAGAGAAGAAGAAAAAATCAGAATTATTGCCATCAAAAAAATAAATTGTTTCTTAATCATTTTGCATCTCCTTTGAGAACTGATTTTTTACAAATTACTTTTTTAAGCGACCTTTTTTAAGTTCAAATCGACTTTCATTACTAAAACGTATAGATTATATAATTACAAATGATATATTGTCAATATTATTATTTTTTTCCGTAAGACGGGCGTAGCAAGAAAGCGTTCCGATAAATTCAATAAACTTTTCGTATGTCTTTTCAGTTGTTTACGTAAAAAGTAATTTTTAAACTTTTATTACGACGCTGAAAGTTGCAACAAGTTGCAAAGAGCGTCGAATTTCACATAGCCGTTGATGAAATCAACGGTTAATAAAAAAATATGAAAACGACCCTGTTAAGGGTCGAATTTCAAGACAGCATTAAATTTAACCCTTTCAGGGTTGTTTCTTCAAGTTTTTTAATACCGCAGGTTTCACCCTGCGGTTACTTGAAATTCAACCGCGTTTGCAGTTGAAGATTATTAAAAACAAAATCGTATTTTCTTTAGAAAACTAAAAAATTAGCTTTCTATTATTACTGACCGTTCCGCCTGATTGTTCAGTAAAAAAGTGGAATTTTTTGGAAGCGCGCTCCCATAAGCCGGATAAACCGGAAAAGCTATTTATATTATCAAAAGTTTAATCGAAAACGGTTCTGCCGCCGTAAATTTTGGAATTAGCTTTTTCATTTTGGACAGTTTTGTCAAAATCGGCGACGGGATTCAATTTTATTTCAAACAGATTTGAAATTTCATTCAGTTTTTTAATGCATTTCATTTTATCCGCATATCCGATTTTAGATTTATTGACTGCGTCTTTTAAAACGGAAATCGATTTATCGTAAATCTTGATAGGAACTGGAAACGGAGTTCCGTCTTTGCCTCCGTGAGCAAAGGAAAATCTTGCGGGGTCGGAGAATCTCGAAGGAGTTCCAAAAATAATTTCGCTTACCAGAGTAAGAGACTGAATTGTCCTGGGACCAAGTCCGTTCGTTAAGAGAAGCGAACAGAAATCGTTTACGTTTTTTTCATAAGCAACCGTAAGAACAGCGCCGAGCCGTTTTAAATTAACGTCTTTTTCAGTAACGTTATGTCTTGCCGGAAGAATTATTTTTTTTATTTCATTCAAAATCTTTTCCGGAGGTTCTTTTGCGAGTTCGACTATCGAGGTTTTAGTTTGTCCCGCGTTTTTATCCGTTAAATTCAAAATCAACCCCTGATTTTCGCCCACTACAGCGGAATGAGGTTCTTCATCGAAACGCTTAACATTTTCAGAAAGCCAGTGATATCTTCGGGCAAATTTCGATTCCGTATTCATCCCCTGCTGAATAACAGTCCAATCTCCTTCATCCGTTAAAACAAAATTATGGAGATAAAGATTAAACCCGTCCTGCACCGCGGTATTGTCTATTTTCGCGCTTAATTTGCTGCATCTGACAAGATGATTTCCGTCAAGCCCGGTTGCTTCCGAAACTCTCAACAGTTCGTCCGGAGTTTGTCTCGAATACTTTCCCCTTCCGCCGCAAACGTAAATTCCAAGTTCTTTTGAAACCGGATTAATGCTTTTTTTTAAAGCTCCCATAACCGACGTAGTAATGCCGGACGAATGCCAATCCATACCTAAAACCGAGCCGAAAGATTGAAACCACAACGGATCGCTCAATCTTCTGACAACCTCTTTTTTTCCATAATTCGAGATTATCGCTTCAACAATTAATTTTCCGAGACGGCTCATTCGTTCCGAAAGCCAGTATGGAACCGAACCGTAATGCAAAGGCAAATCGCTATATCCGCCGCGTTTCATATATTTAACAATTCCGGTATAAAAAGAGAAATTTCAGGAAACAATATTAAAATAACCAAGGCCGCAATCATTGCAATAATAAAAGGGAACAAACGTTTAGAGATATTTTCAACGGAAGAATTTGAAATATTAGAAACCACAAAAAGGTTTACGGCAACTGGCGGAGTAATCTGACCAATCGCAAGATTAACTGTCATAATAATTCCAAACCAGACCGGATTCCAATTGAAATGAGAAATTACAGGCATTAGAATCGGCAGAAAAATAGAATAAATTGAAACCGCGTCAAGAAACATTCCCGATATCAAAAGAATTATATTTATTAAAATCAAAACCATATACTGATTTGAAGACGATTCCAAAATCAATACGGAAGACTTGTCAATAATTCCGAGAGTAGCGGCCGCCCAGGAATATAAACCGGCAAAACTTATTATCAGCATTACAACAGCCGAAGAAATCAAGGCTTCTTTGAACAAATTATAAATTGATTTAAGATTTAAAGTTTTATAAATCACGCAACCGACGAATAACGCGTAGACCACTGCAATAACGGCGGATTCTGTTGGAGTGAAAATTCCGGTATAAATGCCTCCAAGAATAATTACGGGAGCGGCAAGTCCCCAAACTGATTCTTTGAAAGCCGCGATGATTTCTCTCAATGAACCGCGTTTGCCTCCCGCCCAATTATTTTTTTTTGAAATATAAAAAACCGGAATTATCAAACTTAACGAGATAATTATTCCCGGCATAATTCCGGCGGCAAACAATTCGGAAACCGAAGTTCCGGTAATGCCGCCGTATATAATAAACGCAATGCTCGGCGGGATTACTATCGCAAGCGAACCGCAGGACGCTATTAATGCCGAAGAAAAATTAATATCATATCCTGCGGAAACCATAACCGGAATCAAAACAGTCGCCAAAGCCGCCGCGTCAGCAGGACCGGAACCGGACACGCCCGCAAACACAAGTCCAATTAAAACCGCGACATATGCGAGACCTCCGGCAATACCGCCTATTATCAATCCGATTAATTTCAATAATCTTTCTGAAATTCCGGTTTTATCAAGAATCAAACCCGCGAGTATAAAAAAAGGAATCGCAAGCAATTGGTATTTAGCCGCGCTCGCAAAAAAAACCGCCGCAAAACATGATACGCCAAGATCAAAATAATAAATAAGAAACGCCGAACATAATCCAAGCGAAACCGATACCGGAACGCCGGCTAAAAGAAAAATAAATAAACTTAAAAAAAACAAAATAGTTTCGCTCATTATAAAAAAATATCAATTATTATTTTTTAGAAAAATAGTTTTTATCATCAGCGACGCGGTTCGCATAATAATTAAAATCGCGCCGGCAGGAACCGCCAGAGTATAAATCCATTGAGGGATTCCCAAAGATTCCGAAATTATCTCAAGTTCGATTTCGTCTAAAATCTGATTTATTCCGTATCCGCATAAAAAACAGAATAAAATTATGACCAGTAGATAAGATATAATTAAAAAATATTTACGGAACAAAGGCGAAAATTTATTTACCAAAAAATTAAATCCAATATGAGATTTTTTTTTAAAAGCGATTGAAGAACCGAGCATCGTTATCCATACAAGACCCGCGATTTCAATTTCTTCAGTGAACGCAAAAGGGTAATGAAAAAAATACCGGCAAAGAATATTCGCAAAAGCAAGGGCGAGCATTCCAAAAAGCAGAAAACAACCGAGAATCTCTTCAAAATTCCCAAATAAATATTTTACAAAATTTAATTTCATTTCATCAGAGATTCGGCTGATTTAACCAAATCCGAGCCGATAATTTTAATCCATTTGTCATAAACGGGTTTAGTCTGATTTTTAAAAGATTCGATTTGGTTTTTGGTTAAAAGATTCACGCTCATTTTATTTTCAGTCATAAATTTCGAAGTAAAATCAACGCTGTTATCTTCCCGTAAAACTTTTTTCTGCCAAACTGAAACTTCGACGGCGGCGGCAATAATTATTTCTTTATCCTGTTTAGAAAATTTATTCCAGACATTTTGATTAACAATCAGAATTTGAGGGTCAATAACGTAATTCCATAAGGTCAAATATTTATGAAACTGCCAGATTTTATAAGGCATTAAAACCGACACGACCGGATTTTCCTGACCGTCGACCGTATTTTGCTGAAAAGCCGTAATTGATTCGCTCCAGTTTAATGAAACCGGATTCGCGCCAAGCGATTTAAAAATATCAATAAATATCGGGGAGCCAACCACTCGTATTTTCATATTATTCAAATCCTGCGGAGAATTAATATTTCTTTTTGAATTTGTAAGCTGTCTGAATCCGTTTTCAAACCATACAAGCGGAACCGCTCCCTTTTTTTTTATCGCTGAAAAAATCATTTTGCCCGGTTTGCCGTTTTTCACGGAATCAAGCGAATCGTAATCAGGAAAAAAAAACGGTAAAGAAAACAGATTCAATTCTTTTATTGTAGTCGACCAGTTAATTGTCGAGCCGAGCGCAAAATCAGCCGCTCCCTGTTTAACAAGCAGAAATTCGTTTGTTTGTTTTCCGGCGAATAATTGACCGTTGAAATACGGTTTGATATTAACTCGTCCGTCAGTTCTTTGTTTAACGAGTTCGGCAAATTTTGAAGCCGATTCTCCCCAAGGCCCAACCGGTCCCACAACAACGCTTAATTTAAATTCATTCTTATATTTTGTTTCAGAAAAAGCGGGATTTATAAAAAAATAAATTACGCAAACAACGGTAAAATATTTAATAAATTTTTCTAATGATTTCATTTCTTCAATCCTTCAAAAAAAAAATCAATTTCAAAATCTGTAACTAAAAAATACAATCAAGGGTTCTAATCAATTTTAAGAATAGCGTTTCTATCGTATTTAACTGCGGGCTTCCATATTCTTATCCCGAAATTTTCAAGCGGAGTAATCCAATCGGAATCTGTGTCGTGCCATCTTGAGATAAATTCATTTAAAGGGATATACGCATAATTTCCAAGAGTGGAAGGATCCATAAAATAAAAATTATAGTCGTCGTAACCTATTACCACAACGTAATGACCATCGTCCCAATCGTTAACCCAATTAATTTGCGAAGAATCAGTCCACGCCTGAATCGCGACTATTACCGGTATTCCCGAATCAATCGAATTTTTCAAATAATCAATGGTAAGATTTGTATCGTAATCTACGTTATAACCCAGAGAATCCGCAAAATCCGCGATATTCAGATAACCGGTTCCGCTATAAGAGTCAGCGGCTACGTTAGCCGCAAGAATATCTTCTCTAAATTCGTCTCCATAATAATATAATATTGATTGAAGCGCCGATACTCCGCAAGTATAATTTGTCGCCTGTCTGCATAACGGAACCCTTATAAGATTTTTTACGGAATTAATATTTAACGAGGGACTTTTTTTAGTCGAAGAGTCTCCGCAACAAAAAATAAAAAAAACAAATAACGCAAAACTCAAATTTCTAAATATTTTCATAAAATTCATTTTATTACTCGACTAAAAAAAAATCAAATATAAATAATTTTGACAAAATCAAATATTTAAGTTATACTTTTAAGGAACGTATCAAAAATTTGTTGGGAGGGTTATTAATGAAATCATTTATTTGTTTATTAATTTTAATAATTGCCGCGGTATTTGTATTTCCGGTATTCGGAAACGACATAACGGTTCATTATCACAGACCCGACGGAGATTACGAACATTGGACGTTATGGGCATGGGGAATACACACAAATAAATCAGGGGCTTTAATTTCTGCAGGAAAAGACGACTTCGGCGCATATTTTATTTTAAACCCTTCGGCGTTCGGAAACGCGGAAGATTTTGGTTTGTTGCCTCGATTCAAAGAATGGGAACTAAAAGACGACCCAGACAGATTTTTTAATATTAAAAATTTCGGAGACCATATTTATTTGCTTGCGGAAGACAGAAAAGTCTATGAAACAAAACCCGACGTTTCTCCGCGGGTAGTTAAATCGCTGATGAATTCGCCGAAATCTTTTTCAATAATTTTATCCAAAAGTTTATATCAAATAAATTTCAAACCTGAAGAAGTAATATACAAAGATAAAAACGGAAAAACAAGCAAAGTAATAACAGCCGTTCCAAAACTAATAAATGGAAAAATCAAAGTAATAGATTGCGAGCTTGAAAATCCGATTTCGGTCACTTCAAAAATCGACGGTTCGGTTTCAATTCCCGGTTATAAAGAAGGACCGCTGGTCGCGGGAAAAATAGTTGACGACCCTTATTATTTCAAGGATATAGAGCTCGGAGCCCTTTACTCTGAAAACCGGACAATATTCAGAGCATTTGCTCCTACCGCCGCTCAATTATACGTAAACATATACGAACAACCGAAGGGAGGCGAACCTGTAAAATATAAAATGTCAGATATTGGAAACGGAATATGGGAAGCGTCGTTAGACGGAAATCTTGCGAACAAATATTATACTTTTCATTCGGTTTTCATAAACGAAGAATATGAAATTATGGATCCTTATTCAAAATGCAATACCGCGACCCGCGGCAGATGCATTGTCGTAGCGCCGGATAATACGGATATCGCCAAATCCCCTATTTTTCCGCCTTCCGACGCGGTTATATATCAGCTTCACGTTAGGGAAATCTCGATACATCCGAGTTCGGGAGTTAAAAATCAAGGAAAATATTTAGGGCTTGCGGAATATCCCGCTTCGCTTCCGTCAAACAAAAATATTTCAACAATGCTTTCGCATATTGAACAAATGGGAGTCAATGCGGTTCAGATTATGCCTTTTCAGGATTTTGACAACGACGAAGATAAAGACGAGCATAACTGGGGATATATGCCGTTTCATTTCAATTCTCCCGAAGGATCCTATTCGACTAAAAGAGACGATATAACAAGGGTTATTGAAACAAAAAAAATGATAGACGCGTTTCATAAAAAAGGAATTAAAGTAGTTCTTGACGTCGTTTATAATCACACTGCCGAGGGCAATCCCGAAGTTAGAGTCAGTTTTAACGGGCTTGCTCCTAATTATTATTACAGGGTCAGAGACGACGGCGGATATTCAAACGGCTCGGGATGCGGCAATGAATTCAGAAGCGAATCTTTAATGGGACGCAAATATATTATCGACTCTTTAAAATTTTGGGTTAAAGAATACGGTATTGACGGGTTTAGATTTGACTTAATGGGTTTGATAGATCTTGAAACAATGAAAATAGCCGTTGAAGAATTGAAAAAAATCAAACCCGATATTTTAGTTTACGGCGAACCATGGACCGGCGGCAATTCGCTTGTTCCTGCGGCAACCGTTAAAGGAACCCAGAAAAATAAAGGGTTCGGCTGTTTTAACGATCATTTCAGGTCTGCTATAAAAGCCGGAGTAAGCGACGCTTCACAGGGCTATCTTCAAGCCGGAAATAACTCCGAAGGCATAAAAAAAGGCGTTATTGGAAGCGTAACCGATTTCGCGGCTCAGCCCAATGAAACAATAAATTATATAGAATGTCACGACAATTATTCTTTATGGGACAAACTCGTTATTTCAACCAAACGGGATTTGGCTATTTCAGACGCGGATAGAATTGAAATGGATAAACTCGGAGCCGCGATTATATTGACCTCGCAGGGAATTCCTTTTATTCAAGTAGGACAGGATTTTTTAAGAAGCAAAGATTTTATTGACAATCCCTATAACAAAGGCGATAAAGTGAACCAAGTCGATTGGACGCGAAAAGAAAAATATTTAAACGTTTCAAATTATTATAAAGGACTGATAAAATTACGCGCCGACCATCCGTTATTCAGACTTAAAACCGGAAAAGAAATCAAAGAAAATATTTATTTTCTCGACGACGATTTGAATATCGAACTTCCATCAAAATGCGTTTCTTTTATTATTAACAAAGGAACAACCTCCGACAGATGGGAAAACGCGCTGGCAATCTACAATCCTAATCCTTTTGAAATAGCCGTTGAAATTCCCGAATCAGAATGGTTTATGGCGGCTGATAAAAACAATTTCTACGAAGCTGGAATAAAAGCTAACGTAACAAAAAAATCAGTAAGAACCGCTCCGAGATCAGTTCTTATTTTATACAATACCGACGAAAATTTCTCAAAAAGTTTTTTAAAGAAAAACAGAGCTTCTAAACAACCGGTAAAACAATTATTTAAAATTTCCGCTCCAGACGCTAAAAAAATTAATGTTGCCGGAACCTTCAATAATTGGGATATGAACGCAACGCCGCTGAACAACGACGGTAACGGAAACTGGTCTGTCGAAGTGGAACTTGAAAAAGGAACATACGAATTCAAATATATTCAGGATAACGACTGGGATAAATTAAATAAAGACAACAGAACAGTCAACGTAAAACCAAAATCTAATTCAAGCAAATCCGTTTTATTTGAGATATATGCGCCGAACGCTAACGAAGTTACTCTCGCCGGTTCTTTCAACGAATGGAATAATTCCGTCTGCAAACTTGACCGCGGAGAAAACGGAAAATGGTCGACGTATCTTACGCTCGAACCCGGCGAATACGAATATAAATTTTTACAGAACGGAGATTGGGACTTATTGAACAAAGACAACAGAAAAATAAAGGTTTCAGCGGGTTCGCAGCAGGCAAACAATTCGGGAACTTTATTTGAAATCGAAGCCCCGGCAGCCGGCAAAGTAACAGTTGCCGGTTCGTTTAACGAGTGGAACACTGAACAATATAATCTTGAAAAAAACGCCGAAGGCAAATGGTTTATAAGAATAAATTTAAAACCCGGAATTTACGAATACAAATTTTTACAGGACGGAGATTGGGATAAACTAAACGCTTCAAACAGAACTATAGAAGTAAAATAACAAAACTAAATATCCGGATTTTAAATTATGAAAATTTTTATTGTTGGCGCCGGATTTATCGGCTCGTATCTTGCAGAACTGCTTTCTTTGCAAAACAATGATATTACGGTTGTAGATATCGATAAATTCAGATTAAAAGAAGTAGAAGACAAACTTGACGTAAAAACAGTGTCGGGGAACGCTGTTAATTTGCAATTCCTGTCCGAGATAAACGCCGCATCCGCGGATTTATTCATATCGGTAACAGCCGACGACGCGGTAAATTTAATATCGGCTTTGACCGCAAAAAATCTCGGCGTAAAAAAAACAATAGCCAGAGTGAGAAACAAAGAATTTCTTGAAGGAAGGAAAATCGGAGGTTTAGACTTTTTCGGAATCGACCTTGTTTTTTGTCCTGAAAATTTTTCCGCCAATGAAATAGCAAAACGCATAAAAACTCCGGGCATAGCATCAATAGAATTTTTTGCAAAAGATAAAATTCTTATGCGCGAATTTACAGCGGCGGCAGATTACAAATTTTTAAAAATCCCGTTAAAAAATTTAAGATTGGGCGACAATATCATTGTCGTTGGAATTTACAGGAACGAAAAATTAATCATACCGAACGGCAATGATTATTTTGAAAGCGGCGATAAAATTTTTATTATGGGAGACAAAATCTCGATATTCAAAGTCGCTCAAAATTTTAATGAAATAAAATTATTAAGAAAAAAAATAATGATATTCGGCGGGGGAAATGTAGGTTTTACGCTTGCAAATATGCTTGAAAACGACAAGTTTGAAATGAAAATAGTCGAACCGGATAAAGACAGATGCGAATATCTTTCAAAAGAGCTTTACAAAACTATTATCATTAACGACTCGGCGCTCGACCCTGATTTTCTCGAATCCGAGAATATAGCGGAAGCCGATACTTTTTTAGCGTTAACCTCTAACGACGAAGATAACCTGATATCGGCCGTTTTAGCAAAAAACAAGGGCGTTAAAGAAACTCTTATTACGCTTCAAAGAACAGAATATATTTCCATAGCCAAAATGCTCGGCATTGACACCGTAGTGAATCCTATGATTATAACTTCCGGCGCAATACTAAGTTTTCTAATGAAAGACAAAATGAGAACCATAGCCGTTTTATCAGACGAAAAAAGCAAGATAGTGGAACTTGAAGTAAATGAAAACTGCGATATTTTAAATCAGCCGTTATTTGAAGCGAAACTACCAAAAACCACTTTAATAGGAGCTATCCTCAGAAACAACTCGGTTATCATACCAAAAGGAACTGATTTTTTAATGAACGGCGATATAGCCATAATAATAACTCTTGAAAATCAAATGTCTGAAATCTGGGATATTTTTTATAAAAAAAATTAAAAAAAATGAATCCGCGTCTCATCATAAAAATTTTCGGTTTGCTGATTCTAATCATAGGAATATCTATGATTCCCTCGGTATTATGGATTATGTATTATAACGAATCCGGATTGAACGCTTTTCTTTATTCAATTATAATCTGTCTTGTTTCCGGAACCCTTTTATTCGGTCTGAATTATAATGTCCAAAAAAAAATATCTGTCAAAGAATCGTTTTTCATAGTCGGTTTCGGATGGATAATCGCAGGTTTATTCGGCTCGCTGCCTTTTGTGTTTTCAGGAATTTTTCCCACATATTCGGACGCTTTTTTTGAAACCGTTTCCGGATTTACAACCACTGGTTCGTCTGTAATAAAAAACGTCGAGATAATCGGAAAAGGAGTTTTATTTTGGAGAAGTTTTACTCATTGGCTTGGAGGAATGGGGATAATAGTTTTATTTGTTGCGCTTTTCCCTTTTCTTGGAGCGAGCGGAAGAAATCTAATGAAATTCGAATCGCCAGGCCCTATAAAAAGCGGCATTAAACCAAAAACGGCGGACACTGCGAGATATTTATGGTATATATATTTTGGTTTCACATTTATAGAAATAATTTTGCTTGCGTTATTCGGAATGAATTTATTTGATTCTATGTGTCATTCATTCGGGACAATGGCTACGGGCGGATTCTCAACTCTGAACAAAAGCATCGCGGGATACGAAAGCGTTGTAATCGAATTTATAATAACTTTTTTTATGATATGCGCGGGTTTGAATTTTTCTCTGTATTATTCTTTATTGCATTGCAATTACAAAACTCTTTTTAAAGACGTTGAATTTAAAACTTATATTGGAATAATCTCAATATCAATTTTATTAACCGCGGCAATATTGTATTTCAACAATTATTATAATTCATTTTTGACGTCTTTACGTTACGCCGGATTTCAAATTGTATCCATACTTACAACCACAGGATACGCAACCGCTGATTTTAATCAGTGGCCTTCGTTTTGTAAAATATTATTAATAACGCTAATGTTTGTCGGCGGATGCGCGGGTTCGACCGCCGGCGGAATGAAAGTAATCAGAGTTATTATTCTATATAAATTCGCAAAACTTCAAATATTCAGGACAATATATCCAAACGCGATAGTAACGTTAAAATTAGAAAATCATCCGTTTCCAAAACATATTCTGTTTCAAATACTCGGTTTTTTCGTATTAGCCGTTTTGATTTTTATATCTGGTTCTTTGTTTGTATCTTTATTTAATTACGATATTGAAACATCGGCTTCGGCGGTAGCCGCGACATTATGGAATATTGGACCCGGCATAGCAAAAGTCGGCGCGATAGAAAACTTCAGTTTTTTCCCGCAGCCGGTAAAATACGTTTTATCGTTTTTTATGATTATCGGGAGACTCGAACTTTTTACGGTTCTCGTTTTTTTATCGCCCTCTTTTTGGAGAAACTGATAAAAACAGATTATTTATATAATCTTTTTGAATGCGCATCGCCTGAATCAATATAGCTTGAGCCGCTTCGGCTAAAATTTTTGATTTAAGAAAAGCGGTCATTTCCTCGGCGAAATCCGCGTCCCTTATGCGAGACTCTGCCGCAGTTTGATTTTCTTCCATTACTTTTGCAAAGTTATACGAATGTTCAAGCCGGTTAATGCGCGCGCCTATTATAGTCCGTTCTTTTAATACTTTATTCAAAGACGCGGCTAAAATAGAAATAGACGATTCGGCTGATTCTCTGTTCGATACGCTCACGTTAGAAAGATTTAAAACGTCGTTTGATAAATCAGAATTATAAAATTCTACGGTCTGATTGGCGTTTGCTCCGATATGAAGATATGAAATCGAATCGGAACCGTCAAATATTTTTTTAGCGTTGAAATCGCAGGAATTAATCATTCTGTTAATTTCATCTTTAAGCTCGTCTACTTCGAGTTCAATCAATTCTCTGTCGCTGTCGTCAAGCGTATCGTTAGCCGCTTGAACGGCAAGAACGTTCATACGCTGAAGCATAGATTGAATTTCAATCAATCCTCCTTCGGCAGTCTGATACGCGCTAATTCCGTCCAGTATGTTTCTTTGAGCTTGTTTTAATCCGTTTATCTGGGTTCGCATTCTTTCCGAAACCGCCAGTCCTGCAGGATCGTCCGCCGCGGAGTTAATTCTATAACCCGACGACAGCCGTCTCAAATGCATATCCATTTGTTTATAGTGAATATTGAGCATTCGATTTGCGAATTGAATCGACGCATCTAATATCAGCATGATTTATTACTTCCCTGTAATATCAAACCGGCTTTTAACCGTTTTGAAAAAATTTATAACAAAATTCCGTTTTTATCTTTCTAATACATATATCGGCAAAAAAAAGCAAAACTTAAATTTTTTTTAAAAAAATATTGTTTTATCCGAAAATATTATTAATATTCAACTTAAGTTTATATTATTGTGCGGAGGTATTTAAAAATGAAATTAGCGAAATTCGGCGGCAGTTCGGTAGCGTCTGCAGAGAGAATCAAACACATTTTTCAAAACATAATATTACCGGATAAAAAAATGAAATACGTTGTTTTATCCACATTCGGCAAAAAGGATTCAAACGATATTAAAATAACCGACCAGCTTGAAAAAGTAGCGTCAAAATATTTTTATTACAACGAATATCCCTCTGAAAATATTGAAAAAATCAAAAACAAATACTATGAAGAAACAAAAGCGCTTGGTCTTAATACGGATTTTTTAAATCCGATTTTTGAAGAACTTGACAAAATAATAAAAAATAAATTCGACGATTTCGACAGGTATTACGCCGCGATAGTGTCGCAAGGCGAACGTATGTTTGTCAGCATACCCGCGGCATATTTAAAAAGCATAGGAGTTAAAGCCGAAATTATATATCCCGAAAAATGCGGTTTAATAACAGACTCAAATTACAGAAACGCTTCTTTACTGCCGGGCAGTCTCGCCAATTTAAAAAAATACGGAGATTCTTTAAAAGCGGACATAATTATAATTCCCGGATTTTACGCAATAGACAAAAACGGCGATTTCACAACGTTCAGACGCGGCGGGTCAGATTTTACCGGAGCAATAGCGAGCGCCGCATTCAACGTCGAGTGTTATGAAAATTTCACGGATGTGAACGGAATATTAAGAGTTGATCCGAACTTGTTTAAAGAGGAAGGAATAACCGTAGAAACGATAAAAGTAATTTCTTACCGCGAGGTAAGAGAGCTCGCTTACGGCGGCGCGAAAGTTCTTCATAGCGGAACATTGAAACCGCTTGAAGAAAAAAAAATTCCGTTGAGGATAAGAAACACGTTTGAACCCTCTAATTCAGGCACGCTCGTCGTTCCTAAAAAAGAAAAAACCTACGAAGTGGTAAAAGGCATAGCGGCAAGAGATAAAATATATTTTCTCAACATAATGAAGCAGGATATGGATAATGAAATCGGAATCGGATATAAAATTGAAAAATCTCTTTTTGAAAAAAAAATATCGTTCACTCAAATTACTTCAAGCATAGATTCGCTTTCTTATGCGATAGCCGAACCCGACTTCGCCGACGACAAAGAAAAAGAGCTGTTTCAAAATAATCTCAACGCGGTCGTAAGCGAATTGAGAAACGACAAAGAAATCTGTCCGGAAGACGTAAGCCTGCTATTTCCTTATTCGCTTGTTTATATTGTCGGCGAAGGAATGCACAATACCGTGGGATTGTTCGCAAAATTTTCAAAAATACTTTCGCAAAACAAAATCAACATATATACGACATATCAGGTTCCGGAACAGTTAAACGTGATATTCGGAGTTTCTCAAAACGACAGTAAAAAAGCGGTTAAAGAATTATACCGAGCTTTATTTGTGAATAAATCCAACGCCGAACTTTCGCTTGCAAACGAAAACATCGAAGTGGCGCTTAAATCGGCAGCCCAAAATTACAGCGTTAAAGAACTTAACGAAATAAACTCCGATATAGAGGTCGACGTTAAGGACAATAAAATAATTTTTACCTTTTCCAACATTTTTTCGGAGGCGGAAAAAAAATACATCAATTCAGGTCTTGACGAGCTTCAGAAATTCAAGATTACAAAAGAAAGCGTTATTGCAAAAACCAAACAGACTTTTCAGGAAATGATAGAATCAGTCTTGAATTGTAAAATAACGAAGATTTATTTTGAAATCAATTACGAAATGAACGAACGGATATTTTTTATTACTTGCAATAAAAGCATTTCTAAATTTTAATAATGAAATATTTTAAAACGGTAATTTTGGGCGGCGGACTCTCGGGATTATGTTCGGGATTCTTCTCAGCGTCGTTAAAAAAAAAAAATAACGATTTCATAATTCTCGAAAAAGAAAACTCCGCAGGCGGTCTGTGCAGAAGTTTTAATGAAAACGGTTTTATCTTTGATTATACCGGTCATTTATTCCATTTTTCCGATAAATTAACCGAAAAATTTTTTCAAGATATTCAAAAAAAAAACATAAACAAACTTCAAAGAAAAGCTTTTATAAAAATCCTCGACGGCTTTATTCCTTATCCGTTCCAGCTCAATCTTTCATATCTGCCGGAAGACAAAAGGTTTGATTGTCTGAATTCAATTTTAAAAAAATATAATCAAAATAAAGTTTCAAGAGCCAATTATCTCAAATGGATGCTTTCTTACTACGGAAACGGAATTTGCGATAATTTTATGATTCCGTATAATGAAAAACTATGGAAAACCAATCTTTCAAAAATCACAACGGACTGGTTCTCGGATTATATGCCGGCTCCCGCAATTGAATCGATTTTAAACGGAGCGTTAAAAAAACAAAATAATTACAAAGGATATAATTATAATTTCTATTATCCAAAAAAAAACGGAATAGGTTCCTTAATTAACGGCGTTTATAATATAATAAAAGACAAGGTTGTTTTAAATTCAACTATAACCGGAATCGACTTTAAAAATAAGATTATTTCCGCATCAACTGAAAAATACAAATACGAAAATCTTATTACCACTATACCTTTGCCGGACTTTTTAAAATTATGCGTTAATCGCGGCAAATTCGAAAGTTTGATTTCAAAACTCGATTATGTTTCGATATTCAATATAAATTATGGTATCGACTCTTCCGTGGAAAATAAACGCCACTGGATTTATTTTCCGGAAAAAAAATACGATTTTTACAGAGCCGGATTTTATCATAATTTCAGCCGATATTCGGTTCCGTCTCCCGAGCTCCATTCAAGCTACGTCGAAATAAGCTCCAAATCCGGATTAGATAAATTTAAAACCGCAAGCTATCTGAATCAAATAAAAAAACAATTCTTCGATATCGGAATATATTCAAGAAAAGATTCAAAAATATGTCAACAATTTTTACTTGACATAAAATACGGTTACGTCATATTCGATAAACGCAGAAAAAAAATTATGGAAATTTTGCGGAATTTCTATGAAAATAATTCCATTTATCCGGTAGGCAGATACGCCGAATGGAATTATTCTTCAATGCAGAATTCAATAAAATCCGCTTTTACGACAGTATCCGGATTATGAAAAAAATCGTTCATATCATAACAAAACTTGAACTTGGCGGAGCTCAGCTAAACGCAGTTTATTCTGTCAATTATTTCGCCGAACTTGGATTTGACGCTACGCTCGTATTCGGAAGCGGAGGCATACTCGATAAATCCTTAATAAATCCAAAAGTCAAACAATTTGAGATTCCCGAACTTATTCGAAACATTAATCCGTTTCGCGACGCCGCGGCGCTTATTAAACTCTTCATTTTTCTAAAAAAAAATAAATTCGACATAATCCACACGCACAGCTCAAAAGCCGGCATACTTGGAAGATTTGCGGCAAAACTCGCGGGTTCAAAAAAAATTTTTCATACCGTTCACGGCTGGGGGTTTACGCCCAATCAAAATTTTCTGAAACGCCGTTTATTTATTTTTCTGGAAAAAATAGCGGCTCGTTTTACGGATAAAATTATTGTCGTAGCTAAAGATAATATATTAAAAGGGCTTGATAATAATATCGGCTGCGAAAATAAATACGTTTTAATCAGAAGCGGAATAGATTTTAAAAAATTTGAGATGGCATACAATTTAGACATTCAAAAAAAAAATAAAATTAAATCCGGATTGGGAATCAAACCCGGCAATATAACGATTATTATGACCGCTTGTTTCAAACCCCAAAAAAATCCTTTGGAATTCGTTAAAATCGCCTCTATTCTGAATAATAGATTTTCAAATCTGAATTTTATTTTAATAGGAGGAGGCGAACTTAAAAATGTTATCGAACAAGAAATTAAAAGGTTCGGTCTTGACAATAAGATTACATTGACCGGATGGAGAAAGGACGTCGAGAATTTTCTTATTTCCGCAGACATTTTTTGTTTAACCTCTTTATGGGAAGGATTGCCGCGTTCGATTCTTGAAGCTTTCGCATGCAGACTGCCGGTAATAGCGTCAAGAGTTGACGGAACCCCTGAAGTTGTGATACATAATGAAACCGGCTTTTTATACGAATGCGGAGACATAGAATCAGCCGTTAAATACTTTGAAATTTTAATCAAGGACAAAACCAAACGAGCCGAATTCGGAAAAGCGGGGTTTAATCTTGTCAACCAAGAATTTTCAATTGAAAAAATGCTTAACGATTTGAAATTATTAATCGACCAATAAAATCACTATTACTATTCGATTTGGGAGAAAAAAATGACCGCTCAGCTATATGATTTGATTTTATCATTCGCCAAACAAAACAAAGTGAGTTTTTCAGATGCGCAGATTCAATTATTTCAAAAATATTACGAACTGCTTTTGAAATATCAGGATGAAAACACTGCTGTCCAAAAAAAATTTACAAATCCCAAGGCAACTCTAACTGTTCAA
>DAINAU010000037.1:0-29084 GCA_036733285.1 bacterium | reverse complement strand
TTCGCTGGAAAATAGAACACTCGTTTAACAGAGAAAAAAATATTGAATTTTCTCTTGAACATGCTTATTCGCATAATGCCAATTCCATTAAAGCATATCATATTCTTATGCAGATAACGGATTGGATTCTTAGTTTTATGTTGTTTTATTACAATGAAAACGGCGAGTCGTTAGTATTTAGAGATTTTAATTCTCTTAGCGATTTCTTTCGATATATTTTTACTAATTTAGTTGCCGAATCAGTATCGGCTGACGATATGAATTCGTTAAAATACGCAATTCTTATCGAACCTAAAACAGCGTAAAATTTCTGTTTTTGGGGATTAATACTTTTTTTTAATTTCAATTTGTTTTTTGCTGGGGATTCTTGTCTTTTTTTTCTGAATTTTCAGAGTTACAACTTTTAATAAAATTTCTGTTTTTTAAATTTTTTACATTTTTTTTAATATTTCCGACTTTTGAGGCCGGCTTTTTCTTATCCGAAGCGTTGTTTTTATCGAACTTTTATTTTACTCGTCGATTTTGAAACGCTCAAATGAAAAAAATAATATATTGATTTTTTAGCCGGTAAATTATAAAATGAAATTGGGCTATTTGTATTAATTTATTATTATTGAGTTTAAGTAAAATATTTGAATGTAATATTTTTTTCGCGAGGTAGTATATAATGAAAATAAAAATAAAGCTTTTAGTTTTCATATTAACTGTTTTAATAATCTCGGTTTCCTTGATTGGAGCGTTTTTTATTTACAATGTTCAGGGTATTTTAAAAGATACGAGTATGAGCAGATTTAAAAACGATTGCATAGTATTAAGAGACTCGGTGGATGGGATAATGAAAGATATGTATCTTGATCTGGAAACTTGGTCGCAAATAGGCAGCGTTAAAAGTTCGCTTGAAATGCAATACGGCTGGGAAGAATTAAGCGTTATGTTAAAAAAACTTGTATCTTTAAGAAAAGGATATATAGGTTCGTTTGTTCTTGATTCCGGCGGAATATGTATGGCGGGTTCCTCTGCGAATTTTATTCAGTATAACGCTTCAGGACAACCATGGTTTGAGGGTTTAAAATCAAAAGAATATCTAATATCCGATGTAATCAATTATAAAGACTTATCCTTGATAACAAATAAAAAAGATAATTATTCTGCTGTGTTCATAAAAAAAATCGAACTTGCAGATGGAACTGTAATAGGTTATTTGTTAAATATTCTTGACTGGAGTTATGTTCAGGAAAAGCTGGACGCTTTACAAGCGTCGTATAAAACCGAAGAACTGCATAGCGGATACGGCTATTTAATTTCAGGGGATAACAATACTATAATAGCGCATCCCGACAAATCGCTTTATGAAAAAAAACTCGATTCAATAGGACTTTTGGCGCTTCATAATTTTATGAAAACTAAAATGGAAGGAAAGGAAATATTTTATAATTTTAAAAACAAGGATAAAACGGGGATTTATTATAGAAGCAAAGGAATTAATCAGGAATATAATTTTAATTGGATTTTTTTTACCGGAGCAAACAACGAGGAAATATTTTTAAAAGTAGGATATTATAAAACCGTAATTATTTCATCCACTTTAGCGATAATTTTTTTAGTGGTCGTATTTTGTTTGGTTTTTGCCCAGAAGTTTTCAAATCAAATCAACGACGCCGTAAATAAATTGAAACAAATTGCGGCTGGAGATTTAAATCAAAAACCGATAGAAAATTCTTCCAACGATGAGATTGGAGACCTCGGAAGAAGTTTTAATATGATGCTTGATTCTCTAAAAAAACTTAGAATACAGGCGAATTCTATTTCTGCGGACGATTTATATAATCCGGCGTTAAACGAAAAAATTTCAGGCGACCTTGGCGAATCTTTTTATGTAATGGTTGCCAAACTTAAGGATTTGGCAAATATATCAAATTTAATTAGTCAGGATAAACTGTTCCATCCGGATATAGACAGTTTTATAAGGTCGGCGTCGGCAAAACAGAACGGTTCAAATTGCGTTTTAACTCAGGCGTTTATTAATATGATAACGATTTTACGCGGGCTTGCAAAACAAGCTGATTTAATCGCTAAAGACGATTTGTATAATTCGGAACTAAAAGTTTCGCTTAGCGAAGGAGACCTCGGTTCGTCGTTTAAAAAAATGAGAATTAATTTAATAGAACTCGCCAAACAAATTGGATTAATTGCCGCCGACGATATCGGCAACGAGAATTTAAACAATATCGCATCGTCCGGCGTTATAGGCGGTTCCATAAAAACATTGCGCGATAATTTGAAAATTCTGGCGGGCCAACTCGAATCAATAGCAAACGACAATATTTACAGCCCTGAACTTGATAAGATTTCTTCTAATGGCACTATTGGGCAAAATATTGCCAGAACAAGGGATATGCTTCGCGGAATAGCGAAACAAACCGAATTGTTGGCAAAAGACGATTTGTATAATGACAAATTGAATCATGCGGTTTCAATGGGCGATTTTGGTAAACAATTTATTTTTATCAGAGATAATTTGCGAATGCTCGCCCGTCAGGCTGAACTTATAGCGAACGACGATTTGTTAAACGAAGAACTCGAAATTTCTATTACTAACGGGGTTATGGGAACCGAGTTTATCAAAATGAGAGATAATCTGAGAAAACTGTTGAATCAAGCGAAACTTATTGCCGGCGGCAATTTGAATCATAGAGAACTCCAACGCAAATCCGGAGAAAAATCAGGAGTGGTTCAGAACGAGTTCTATTTAATGGTGGACAATTTAAAAAGTCTTGTCGGACAGATAAAAACAGTATCGGTAAAAATAAAGGATATTTCATCCGAGAATCTTAACGCTTTTAGCGAAATGTCTTCCGCCTCAAAGATTCAAAATGAAAAAATAAGCGATACAACCGCAGCAATCACTGAAATGAGCGCTTCAGTTCAGGAAATTTCTCAAAGCTCCCAAAACGCCGATTCTATGGCGCTTGATGCGAAAAAAGCGGCAAATAAAGGTTCTAAAGCGGTTAAAGAAACTATTGAAGGATTAATAGCGATAACCAGAAATATAAAAGCCGCGGCTGGAATGACTAAAAAACTCGGAGAAAAAAGCATTGAAATAGGTAAAATTGTAAAAACGATAACTGAAATAAGCGAACAAACAAATCTTCTGGCGTTAAACGCGGCTATAGAAGCCGCTCGCGCAGGCGAACATGGAAAAGGATTTGCCGTTGTCGCAGACGAAGTTCGCCAACTTGCCGAGAGAAGCAGAATCAGCGCCGCGGAAATTAGCGGAATAATCGAAAAAATTCAAGGAGAAATGGAATTGACTATTAATACAATGGAAAAAGCGAGCCAATCGGTTTCGGAAGGAATGATAATTGCCGACACTTTAAAATCATCATTTATCAATATTGAAGATAATGTCGGAAATACTAATAAAAACATTGGAGAAATTGCCGACGCGCTCGGTCAGCAGGCTAAAGTTTGCGATAATCTTGTAATGGCTACAGAATCTATTACAAATCTTGTCAGAGAAATGGAAACTAAAACAGGACAAATATTTCATCAAATTGAAACTTTAAAAAATTCGTCTTATGATCTCGAATCTGAAATTACCAAGTTTCAAATTTAATACGGGAGAAATTTTATGGTAATAGAAATGAATAAAAAAGATATATTTAAAGAAAAGATTCAAGAAGAAGATATTATATTTGATGTGAATAAAACTCAATTCGTTTGTTTTGAACTTAACGCGCAAGAATTCGGATTAAAGGTTGATAATGTTGTAGAGGTAATTCCTGTTCCTGAAATCACTCCGGTTGTGCATACTCCAAAATTTATTAGAGGAGTTATAAATCTGCGCGGCGAAATAATCGTTATAATTGATTTGAAAGTTTTTTTTTCTCTGCCGATAACTGAAATATCCGAAAAATCAAAAATTGTGGTAACTCAATTCGACTATAAAACCGTTGGATTAATAGTTGATTCCGTATCTCAAATAGAATTGCTTGAAGAAGTCTCGGGAGATTCTATTCCGGCGACTATTTCCGGAAGAATCGCCGAATTTTTAAAGGGCGTGGCTATTAAAAATGGAATGCCTTTAATGATATTAAATTTAAACAGCATTTTAAACTGCGAAGAATTTAAAGAGTTTGAACAATAAATTGTTTGAACAATAAATTGTTTGAACAATAAATATTTTGAACAATAAAATTTTGAATATTATATTGTTTATCAATAAATTTTTATGGAACAAATAAAAAATTTATTAAAAAAAGAAAGCGGAATGGATTTTGAGAATTTCCGCGAAATCATACTTGAAAGAAGGGTGTCCCAGAGAGCCGAGCGTTTCAAGTTTGCCGGTATTACAGATTATTATTATTATCTTCAAAAGCGTCTTGCTTTAGGCGATAGAAGCGAATTAGAAGAATTAATTTCTCTATTAACTGTAAATGAAACTTTTTTTCATAGAGATATTTATCAATTCAATTTTTTAAGAAAAAATATTTTTCCTCAGATTCAGAATAAAAATACCGTAGAAATTTTATCGCTTGCTTGCGCTACCGGCGAAGAGCCTTATTCTATAGCAATGGAAGCTGCGGAATTTTTCGGAAATGATTTGAGAAAAAATATTAATATTACGGGATGCGACATTGACAAAGACGCGTTGAATAAATGTTCGACTACAAGATATTCGGCTGATTGCCGCCGGCTCCAAAATCTTCCCAAACAATATTTGCAGAAATATTTCGATTATTCGCAGGAAAACGGATACATGGTAAAAGATTTTATAAAAAAAAAAGTCAGATTTATTAATGCGAATATTACGAATTATTATTTTACGACTTTATACGATGTAATATTTTGCAAAAACGTGATGATGTATTTTCCAAAAGAAGTTCAAAATATTTTAATTAATAATATTGTAAAATCATTGTGTTTCGGCGGTTATTTCTTTATCGGCGCCACTGAAATTATTGAAAAAATCCCTGAAAATCTCGAAAAAATACCGGTTGGAAATTCCATATTCCGAAAAATCGATTCTAAATCAAATGATGATACTAAGCAGAACCAAGAAAAAAACGATGTTGTGAAAAAAGACTCTTTAGTCATAACTGAACGGGAGAGTAGTAAAAAACAGATTTTTTATTATTTGGATATTCCGGAAAACGTTGATAGGGAACGCGGCGTAGCCGGCGAATACGCTGATTTCATAAAAAAATTAAACGTGTTATTCGATATAAAAGAAAAAAAAATAATTTTTAATATGAAAAATACAAAATTTATAGATAGATATTCTATTGATAATATGATTAAGTTAATTAATATTCTTGAGAAAGACGGTAAAACCGCGGCTGCGGTAGTTGGAAACGGCGGTTTAAAAAATATGCTTAACAGGACTGATTTCTGTAAAAAAATAAAATTAGCTTCAGAAATGCCCGAAGCCGAAAAATTGTTGAATCCGGAGAATGTAAAATGAAAATTGAAAAATTTATTATCGATGATATGAAATCGGTTTTGAAATCAATGGAAACCGATAGCGGTATTTATAAAAATTCAGAAAATGAAACGGAGTATTTCGATAAAGTTCAAACCGATATAGAATTAATTGCAGGAATGTTCAGTATTGTTTCAATAAATGAAATATCGGATATCCTTTTTAAATTAAAAGAATTTATTTCTTCGTCGGGCGGCAGTTCAAAAAAAATGTCGAAAGAGATTCATTGCCTTATAAATTCGACTATTAAATTATTGTCTGAATTGCTTCAAGAAGATAAAATTGGAATCGGGCAAATAGAATCCTTTAATACGAATTTTACCGGATACCTTAAAGAAATAGGATTGATTGATTTATTTCCTGCGAATAATGCGTCGGAGGAAAAAAATTTCGAAAAAGAAATTGAAAACAACGAGTCTAAGTCTAAAGAAAAAAGTAAAAATGATGCGTCTGAAAAAAATACCGATAACCTATCTCCAAACGAAAATGATTTAAAAATTGGGCGTATTTCTGAATCTTTGAATTCTATTGAGGAAGAAAAAAATATGGAAAATTATAATAATAATCCGAAAGAAAATGCGCCGTCTTTAGCCAATAATAATAATAATGGTTCAGCGACGCCTATGCAAATAAATTCTAAACCTGCAGTAAAATTGACCGAGTCAAAACTACCTGCCGCAAAAGTGTCTTCAGAAAAATTCTCTAAGGAAAATATTCCCGCGCCCAATATGCCTAAATACAAAAAAGGCGAATTTGTGTTGAATATAATCGAATGTTTTTCAAATATGTCTCAAGATGTGTTAAGCATTTTTATAGAAGAAGCTCAAGAAATTATCGCTAATCTCGACAATCGATTAATTGAACTTGAGAAAGATTCCGGCAATATAGAATTACTAAATTTGATTTTTCGAGATATGCATACTTTAAAAGGCAACTCCGCCACTATAAATTTTAAAGCTATGAATTTTATAGCTCATAGAGCGGAGAATACGCTTGATAAAATACGTAAAAGAACATTGAGTTTAACGTCGTCTATAACAGACACGATGCTTGAATGCGTAGACGCTTTTAAAGAAATGATGGATAATATTATTAATAATAAATCTGAAAATATGGATTTAACCGATTTGATTTATAAGCTTGATCTCTGTAATATTGGAATATCGATCGAACAAGTTGGTCTTGCGAAAAACAAAACATCTAAAAACGAAGGTAAAACCGCCAATGAACAAAACAGGACCGCCGAGCAGAACTTAAAATCTTCTGAAAATACAAATGTTTCTGAACCGTCTAATTCTGCGGAATCGCAATCGCCGGCTCAAGCGCCGTCAAAACCGCAAAGCGTTTCCGAGTCCGTTCCGTCTCAAATAATTAATAGCATTGATAAAAGCGCAGCCCAATCTCAAACTGCGGCGGCTGTAACAGCTTCTTCGACGCCGAAAAAAATTGAAACTACGAGTTTGAGAGTTGATATACAGAAATTAAATACCGCGATGAATTTAATTGGAGAAATAGTCATAGATAAAATCCGGTTGAATCAGAAAATTAAAAAAATTTCCGATATCAATATTTTAATAAACGAGATAATCGGTTTGATTGAAGGAGATAACGACATTGAATTTGAAGAAAATTTTAAAATTGAAATAACCGATAAAATTAATAATTATGTTAATTCGTTAAACATCGACGCGGATATATACCGTTTATTCAGCAAAGAGATTAAACTTATAAAATCTACGGTTGATAAATTGAAAAAAGAACAAATTGATCTTGAAACGTTCTCTAAAAAAATTGATAAAGAAAATATAGTTGCCGATCTTCGCAGGGTTGAACAAATATTTAAAGAATCGGTTCAGGAATTATTGTTTATAGTCGAACATTTGAGTTTGGTAACCAACGATTTGCAGGAATCTATAATGAAAATGCGAATGGTTCCGGTCTCTCAATTATTTGATAAAGTTCCGCGTATAATTAGAACCGTCACAAAAGATTTGGGGAAAAAGGTTGAATTGGAGGTTATCGGCGCGGAAACCGAACTTGATAAAACTGTAATAGAACAACTTAACGATCCCCTAACTCATATAATAAGGAATTCGGTAGACCACGGAATTGAAAAACCTGACGACAGAATAAAAAAAGGCAAACCTGAAACCGGAACTGTATCTTTAAAAGCCGAACATAAAGGAAATCAAGTTGAAATTGTTATTTCTGACGATGGGAAAGGAATCAATGCGCCCGTGATAGTGAAGAAAGCTCTTGAAAACGGATTGATTACTCAAGAAAAAGCCGCCACTATGACCAAATCGGAAATTCTTGAATTGATATTTCTGCCAGGATTATCAAGCGCCGAAAAAGTAACGGAAATTTCAGGACGCGGCGTCGGTATGGACGTGGTGCTAAGCAACATAAAAAAACTTAAGGGAACCATAGAGATAGAAAGCGAAATTGATATGGGAACAAAAATTACGATACGTCTGCCGTTGACTATGGCGATTATGCAGGTTCAACTTATAAAATGTTCGAATCAGATTTTTGCAATTCCTATTAATTTTATTGAAGAAATAATAAACATTAAAAAAGACAGAATTATGAAAATAGGACCTAAACGCGTTTTTAATCTTCGCGATGAAATAATACCTATTGTTGAGTTGAATGAAATTCTTGAATTGCGCGCCATTGATTATATTGAAAAAGAATTTTATCAGATAGCTATTATTAATATTTCCGATAAACGGATAGGCTTCATAATAGACGGTCTTATTGTTCAACAGGAAATAGTAATAAAATCATTGGGAAACGTGCTGAAAAATGTCAAACACGTTACCGGAGCCACTATACTTGGAGAAGGAAATGTAATTTTAATTCTTGATATTCTCGGAGTATATGCCACCGCCAAAAAAATGGTGGACATTTCTTCTCCGCAACCCTTATCAGTTTTAAATAAACGAAACGCAAATCTGAATTTGTCTCAAAAAAATCCGGCGCTTGATAATAAAAAGAGAATATTGATAATTGACGACTCAAGCACAATGAGGGCGTCGCTTAAAGAGCATCTTGAAGAAGCCGGTTATGCTACGGTTCAGGCAAAAGACGGATTTGAAGCTCTCGATAAGTTAAAAAGCGAATCTATAGATTTGTTCACTGTAGATATAAATATGCCCGGAATGAACGGTTATGACCTTACAAAGAAAATACGGGAATTGCCTGATTATATTAAAAAACCTGTTATAATGGTTTCGTCAAAATCGGATAAAATCGATAAAATGCGCGGACTTGACGCGGGAGCCGACGAATACATTACAAAACCATATGATAAAAATAATTTGCTTCAGTTAATAAAGAAATTTATCGATTAAAAAAATATTATTAAATTTTAGGAGGCGAAAATTGAAGATTAAAATAATTTTATTTATTATTATTTCGTTATTAATTTACAAGGCGAATTCTGCAGGCATTAATGAAAATTTGGAAATTAAATCTTTGGTTGAAAAATCAAAAAATACGTTTGTTCTTGATGAAAAAATTGAAATTTTAAATAAAGTTATTGAAATAGACAAAGACAATATAGAAGCTCATAGAACGCTTGGATTATGTTATTTTAGAAAAAAAAATTATATCAAATCGGATTACCATTTGAATCTTGCCGTAGAATTGAAAACTAAGAAATTCGTAAATGAAAAAAAAACCGGCGAAGAAATTATTAAGCCTGCAGTAGAAAAAAAAGATTCCCAAACGCCGCCTGAAAATTTATTGGATTGTCTTAATACCGGCTCGTCAAAACGTATTTCTGAAAGATTATTAATTACAGGATTTGAGGCTTCGTTGATAGTGAAATACCGCGAAAAATACGGGTTGTTTAAATCTGCCGATGAATTAAAACAAATACCGATTTTAAACGCGAAAATCGATTTGATAAAACAATAATTGTTTATTGCGCGATATGCTGATTTTGCGGAAAATTCGGTTAAACCGAACAAATCCTTAAAACCGCGGAAAATATATTTTTTCCTACTTCCGTCAATTTTTTAAAATTTGAATGCAGGTTTCAAGTTAAATCGAATATTTATTGACAAAATATTAAGACATAATATAATGTTCAATTATTGAACATAGTTTGAAAAATTGCTCAACAATATTATTTTTTCTTACTTTTAACAATTTTTCAAAATTCAATTGCGGTTTTTGAGTTAATATATTTTTGATTTTTTTTGGCGGATATTTATGGAAATTTCTGAAAAAGAAATAGAAATATTGAATTTTATCATTGATGATAAATTCGTATCCCAACGAAAAATTTCTAATAATCTCGGTTTATCGCTTGGTTTAGTAAATTTATTCCTTAAAAAACTCGCTTCTAAAGGATTAATCAAAATAAAAAAAACTTCCAGTAAAAAAAGTTTAAAATATATTTTGACGCCGAAAGGTTTTACAGAAAGAATTAATTTTAATTTGTATTATTTGAAAAAAAATATAAAATATTTTTCAAACGCTAAAGAAACAATAATGAATATTTTATCTAAATTGACTGATTCTAACGTGAAAAGCGTTTATATATGCGGACTTGACGATTGGTCTGAATTAATTTATCTTGCCGTATGTAATTTTAATTTCAGAATTGAAGGATTTGTGGATTTAGAAAATACCGGAGTTGAAAAAAAATTTGGCGTAAAAGTTGTGTCTATTGATATAGCTTTACGCAATGGAGAAAGCGGTTCTGTTTTTCTTGCGAATTACGAGGTAAAACATTTTTTTTCTCAAGATTCTTTGAATAACGGCAAAAAATTTGATATAGTATTTTTTTAGTAAAAAAATTTTTGTTCTGTTTCGGCGGGCAATATAATTTTTTTACGTTCATACCTGAAAAATTCCTTCAAAAAAGAGGCATGGGAAAATACTGTAAAAAATAATTATTTGTTGAGAAGCGCTATTCGGGTCTATCTATAAAATATCGTTAAAACCTGATAATGCATTAAACGTAAAGCGAAGTAGCGATTCCAATTGGAATCGCTTAAGCGGTTTCTTTGAAGCCGCCCTTTTCTAAAACATAGATGCATTATTGCGATTTAAAATCGCAATTTATGTTAAAACTTCTAAAAACCCGAAAACTTTTTGGCATATTTTTGAGATTTTGAAAAATTTTCAGGAATAAGTATTTTATGCTGTTTTTACAATTTTTCAAAATCCTTATGCGGTTTTCGGGTTAAAACGCTTAATAATCAAATTATTTTTTTTATAAAATCAATACTATAGTTAAAATTTTTTTAACGATTAGAAAAACAAATAAATAGTAACAAAAATGCCTCCATATCTTTTTTTTAAAAATTTTTAAAACATTTTTTTACAATTCTGAAAGGATTGAATTTTACATAATCGCAGATTGTGGGCTCTTCAAATACAATGAAAATTGCGAACGTAGCCCCAAAATCTATGGAAAAAATTTAAGAAAATTCAACAACCGCGAAAGCGGTTGAATTTTACATAACCGCAGGTAGACTGCGCGAAGCGCAGGAAAACCTGTGGATAGAAAAAAAACAACCTCCCCAACCCTGAAAGGGTTGAATTTCAAAAAAAAATATTGAAAAAACAAAATTAATTTTTGTAAAATTCACTACCAATATAAATTATGTGCGGTATTTGCGGAATAATAAATTTAAAAAATGAATCTGATTTTGTTTCAAGCGATGTTTTAAAAAAAATGAACGATACCCTTCGACATCGCGGTCCTGACGATTCAGGAGAATACATAAACAAAAACGCGGGTCTTGCTCATAGAAGATTGAGCATTATTGATTTGTCAGCAATGGGCAGGCAACCGATGTCAAATGAGGATGAAAGCGTTTGGATAACTTTCAACGGTGAAATATATAATTTTCAAGATATAAAACAAATTTTGATTAATAAGGGACATAAATTTAAATCCAATACCGATACCGAAGTTATTGTTCATTCGTATGAAGAATGGGGATGCGGTTGCGTAAATAAATTTAACGGAATGTTCGCATTCGGAATTTACGATTTCAAAAAAAACACTTTATTTCTCGCCCGCGACAGGTTTGGAAAGAAACCGCTTTATTATTATCTTAAAGATAATATTTTTGTTTTCGCGTCTGAAATTAAAGCTATTATTGCGCATCCGGAAGTTAAGAAGAATATAGATATGTCAAGCCTGAGCAAATATCTTTTTTTTGAATACGTTCCGGAACCGGATTCGATATTTGAAAATATTTCCAAACTTCCCGGCGGCTGCTATCTATATTTAAGCAATTCAAAAATTGATGTAAAAAAATATTGGAACGTTGAATTCAATTCTATTGAAATAACGGAAGAAGAAGCTCTAATAAAAACAAAAGAACTATTAAAAAAATCCATATCGGCGCGGTTGATAAGCGATGTTCCGCTTGGAGTTTTTTTAAGCGGAGGCATTGATTCGAGCGCAATTGTCGGATTGCTTGCTGAAATGATTCCAGCTAAAAATATAAAAACATTCTCGATTGCTTTTGATGAAAAATCCTTTGATGAAAGCGAATATGCCCGTTTAGTTTCTAAACATTTCGGGACTGATCACAGAGAAGAAAAACTTCATCCTAAAACGATGATAGATATACTTCCTGAAATTATCGATAAACTCGACGAACCATTTGCGGACAATTCAATTATTCCTACTTATCTTCTTTCAAAATTTACAAGAAAACATGTTACGGTTGCGCTTGGCGGCGACGGCGGCGACGAGCTTTTTGCCGGTTATGATCCGTTTATTGCCGGCTGGCTTTTTAAAGAAATAAGATTTCCAAAACTTTTAATAAATTTTTTGAATATTATCGTATCGAGTATTTTTCCGGTTTCTGAAAAAAATATTAGTTTGGATTTTAAAATTAAACGGACGATTTCAGGATTATGCTACGATTCTATGCTTCGCAATCAAGTCTGGCTTGGCGCTTTTAATCCTGATGTTCAATCTTTTCTTCTGACAAATCCGGTCAGCTCAAATGAAATAATTTTTCCTATACGTAATTTGAATTCGGATTATCTTACTACCATTCAAAAAATGATTTTAAGTTATATCAAATTATATATGCAGGGAGATATTCTTACAAAAGTCGATAGAGCGAGTATGATGAATTCTCTTGAAGTTCGAGCTCCGTTTCTTGATTTTGAACTTGCCGAATTTGTCAATTCGCTTCCTGATTCGTTTAAAATTAAGTTCGGAACAAGAAAATATCTTTTAAAAAAATTAACTGCCGGAGTTTTACCGGACGCTATAATCAATAGAAAAAAAAAGGGGTTCGGAATTCCGCTCTCCGGCTGGCTGAAAAGAGAATTGCGGGAATTGCTTCAGGATACTTTAAATCCTGTAAAAATTAAAAACGAGGGTATTTTTAAACCGGAATACGTTCAAAAATTAATTTCTCAGCATCTCGAAAATAAAAAAGATAATCGGAAAGAGCTGTGGACTCTTCTTTCTTTTCAGCTTTGGAAAGATAGATTTTGCGCTTGATAAATACTTTTTTATATAAAAGTCATAATGTTGAAACTGAACCGTAAATTTCAAAAATATTTTTGGGAATATGATTTTAACGAGCTTTATAAAAACGCTGAAAATTATCGTTTTTTTATCGCGGAACGTTTATTGGTTTTTGGAGATATGACCGCGGTAAAATGGCTGAAAAAAAATTTTTTAATAAGCGAACTTCTGAATATAATAAAAAAAAGTAAAAATATTGATGCAATAACAAAAAATTATTGGTTAACGATTTATTGTGACAAATAAAATTTTTTTGAATATCCTGCCGGAGAATCAGCGTGTCATATATGAAAAATTGGCGGATTCTGAATTTATAAACAAATATTATTTAGCTGGCGGAACCTCGTTAGCTTTACAAATTGGACATAGGATTTCGATTGATTTTGATTTTTTTTCTCAAAAAGATATTGATTTATACGAATTAAAAAATGATATTGTTCAAATTGGAAAAATTGAAATCTTTCAGGAAAAAAAAAATACCCTGCATTGTTCTATTGACGGAATTAAAATTTCGTTTATTTCTTATAAATATAAAATGATAGAATCTTTGCGGTTTCATAAAAATATTGCTTTTGCAAGTATGTTTGATATCGCTTGTATGAAATTATCAGCTATAAGTTCGAGAGGATGCAAAAAGGATTTTATAGATTTATATTATTTGCTCAAATCTATTTCTCTTGAAAAAATAATCGGATTGTTTAAAAAAAAATTCGGCGGCGCGGCTGTTAATGAATACCAACTAAAAAAATCTCTTATCTACTTTGAAGACGCTGAAAATGAACCTATGCCGAAAATGAAAAAAAATATATCTTGGGATAAAATAAAAGACCGGTTAATCGCCGAAGTTAAACGTAATTCCATTTGACAATACATTATTAGTATCTTATCAACTTTAAAAAACTAAATAATTATGATCAAAAGAGCGAATCAAAAGCAAATTGAATTTTATGAACAAAAATTATACGCTGTTCAAGATATAGTTTTAAATGATTCGAATATTACAAATTTCTATTTGACTGGCGGAACTGCATTATCAAGATTTTATTACAATCATAGATATTCGGATGATTTGGATTTTTTTTGCGACAGTATAAAATATACGGAAAATGATTTTAATGTTTTTGTCTACAAATTATTAAATTCATTAGAAAAAAAAGTTGAAAAATTAGAAATGACTGTTAATGGAAGATTTTTCAAAAGATTATTTATTACAAGACATAAAATTAGAAGACGCAATAAAATGGTCGGAATACAAGATGGTTCCGTTAGATTACGAAAATGCAATTATTGCATTTAATAATACAATTGAAGATATTGAAGGTGAAATTTATACGATTAAAGATTTTGATAAAGATTCGTTTTATGATTTTATAAAAAATTTAGTTGTGAAAATGGTGGATTATGCCAAAGCCAAATAACAACTATTTTTGGGATTATTCTGAAAATTCAAGCGAAGTTTTTAAATTAAAAAGAATATTTGAATATGCCTCTTTTCCGGATTTAATAAAAATTTCATTTAAATTAGTGAAAAAATATATTGGCGAAATTGATTTGAAAAATTTAAGAACCTCAAATAATAGAATTGAATTTTTGGAATTGGTAAAAAAAAAATCTCAAAAAAGTAATTCTTGGGAAGATGTTATATTTAAAAATTAATTCTACAGAGCTAACAACATTCCACTCAGATAATGCATTAAAAGTAAAGTGAAGTTTTTCAAAATATAGATGTAATATTGCGATTTTTAATCGCAATTTATATTAAAACTTCTAAAAACCCGAAAACTTTAAAATTTACAGCTTTAGCTGTAAATTACATATTCTTTAAGATTTTGAAAAATTGCTGTGAATAAGTATTGGAATGTCCTGCCACTAAAGTTTCTTTTGTGGCAGGACATTAAGCCGTTTACGCAATTTTTCAAAATCCTAATGCAGTTTTCGGGTTCAAACATTTCAACATTAATTTATTAGTGATTTAATATAAAATATTTTTTAACATTATGAAAATATCTGGAATTATTCAGGCGCGGACCGGTTCAAAAAGATTACCCCGAAAAATGTTAATGGAAATTTCAGGGCATAAAATTATTGAATGGGTTATTGAACGCGTAAAATTATCTCGAAAATTAGATGAAGTCATACTTGCCACTTCGGATAAAGAAAATGACGACGTCCTTGCGAGAATCGCGGAAGAACATAGAATAAAAACCTTTCGCGGTTCCGAAAACGACGTTTTGAACCGATATTATGAATGCGCAAAAAAATTCGGCGCCGATATTGTCGTCCGGATTTGCGCCGATAATCCTCTTATTTCTTTTGAACTAATCGATTGGACTATTGACGAGCATATAAAAAATAATTCTGAATACACTTATTCCGGCTCTAACGAAATTACAAAATGGCCCGACGGTTTTGGTTGCGAGATTTCTTCTTTTGCTGTTCTTAAAAAATTGGAAAAAATAAATCCGTCAGCCGCAGAACGCGAACACGTTTATCAATATATCTGGAATAATCAGGCGGTTTTCAAAATTTTTCAGTTTCAAGCGTCTTCTGAATATATGCGCCCTGATATAAAACTGGATGTTGACTACATTCGTGATTTTGAATTTCTTAAAAGTTTTATTGAAAAAAATAATCTGCATTTTAACTCAAAAATGCTTGAAATAATCGGGTTCTTAAATAAATAATTAAAGTTTATTTGTTACTGTGATTTTATGAACAAACTGAACAGTAACGTTTATTCTTTATAAAAAATGAAAATGGTTAAAGACTGGAAATTAATTTTTGCCGATTTAAAAGGCGTTTTAGTTATAATTCTTGATTATAAATTCTATTTTTTTTTGGCGTTTATTCTTATGGTTTTAAATGTTGCGTTTGAAACTATAGGATTGAGCGTCCTTATGCCGATAATGGATATATTTTCAGGAACTTCAACTCCAAATTTTGTCACATTGCAGTTGCAGCGATTGTTTCAAAAAATATCAATTGAATTTTCGCTCTTATCAGTGCTTCTGTTTTTTTTTATTTTAATTATATGCAAAAACTATATAAACTATCTCTCGAAAATTTATTCTGAAATTATTAGAAGAAAGATTTTTGTTAATCTGAGTTTGCAGGCATACGGTAATATTATGAATGTTGCATATTCATATTTTCATTCGCGCAGGAAATCGGATATAAATATAGAATTAACTTATACCGGTCAAGCGGCTCACAGTTCGTATGAGTGTCTGCAATTACTTGCGACTATTCTTTTAACATTAGGATATTTTATTTTTTTGATAATATTGTCTTATAAATTGTCGATAATAATTATGGTTGTCGGCGTTATTACGTCGTTTCTTTTTTCAAGATATACATTGCTTACTCATAAAGTTTCAAAAAAAATAACTGAACTGAAAAGCAACTTCGGTCATCATGCTCTTGAGGCAGTCGAATCGATTAAAATTGTTAAATCGTATTGCAATGAAAAATTCGAGATTGACAGATACGCTTTTGTGTTAAAAGAACATGAAAAACTCTATTATAACCTGAATAAAAAGCTTGCTTTGATATCTATGATAAAGCAGCCGTTGAATTTCGGAATACTAATATTTATTATATTGCTTGGCGCTAATTATTTTAAATATACTTTTTCGCTTATAAGCGTATATCTTGTTACTCTTTATAAATTTTTGCCAATGGCGCAGGGATTGTTGGATAATTTTATTATTGTAGTTCAAAAATTACCAGTTGTGAATATGGCTCTTGATTTATTACGCTCAGATAATAAACCTTATATAAAATCAGGAGAGAAAATTTTTTCAAGCGATTTTAAAATAATTGAATTTTGCAATGTTTCGTTTAGTTATACTCAAGATAAAATTGTATTAGATAATGTGAATATAATAATTGAAAAAAATAAAACAACTGCTATCGTTGGAAAATCAGGCGGCGGAAAATCAACTTTTGCTGATTTGCTTTTGAGATATTATGATCCTGCAAACGGACAAATACTTATAGATGGAACTGATTTAAAGGAATTTAATTTAAGTTCGTATCTTAAAAATATTTCAATAGTGACCCAGGATGTTTTTATCTTTAACGACACGGTTGAAAATAATATTAAATACGGAAAACTCGACGCTGATTTTTCAGAAATTCAGGAAGCTGTTAGAATGGCTTATTGCGATGATTTTATAAATGCGCTTCCAGATAAATATCAGACTAAACTTGGAGACAGGGGAGTTAAACTTTCCGGCGGTCAAAAACAGAGAATATCGCTTGCGCGCGCTTTATTGAAAAATAGCCCTATTCTTGTCCTTGACGAAGCGACAAGCGCGCTTGACACTGAATCTGAAAAAATGATTCAAAAAGCAATTAATGATCTTTCAAATAAAAAAACAATTGTTGTAATAGCTCATCGGCTTTCCACTATAATAAACGCTGATAAAATAATTGTAATTGAAGAAGGCAAAAAAGTAGAAGAAGGCGCTCATCAATTTTTACTTGACAATGGGAAATATTATAAAAATTATTATGAATTACAGTTTGGATGATTAGAGTATTGATATTCGTTTAAAAAAATTATAATATGTTTGATGTTGAAAAATTATACCGAGGAGAAGCGTATGAAAAAAGTATTAGTAACCGGCGGAGCCGGGTTTATTGGTCAAGCTGTTTGCAAAGTACTTATTAAAAACGGCTATGAAGTTACCGCTTTTGATATCGATAATAAAACCCATAAAGATTTTTTTGAAAATCCCAATTATCTTCCTAAAGTCAATAAGATTCGAGGCAGTATTCTTGACGCGCCGATGATTGATAATATTGTGAGAGGACATAATTTTGTTATTCACCTTGCGGCTGCATTAGGTGTGCAGTATACGGACAATCGTCCGCGCGAATGTTTAAATACAAATATTATGGGGACTGTTAATTTACTTGAAGCGTGCGTGAAAGAGCGCGTGAAAAAAATTATTTTGTCTTCTTCTTCAGAAATTTATGGCGAGCCGATAAAAACTCCAATAGAAGAAGATGATAAAAAAAATCCTATGTCAGTTTATGCGGTAACAAAACTTGCAGGCGAAGAATATTTAAAAGCTTATTTTTCTTTTTATAAACTTGATTATGGGATTGTAAGATTTTTTAATGTCTACGGTCCTAATCAGGTTGCTCAGTTTGTTATTCCAAAATTTATAAACGCATTTTTGAATAACGAAGCGCCTGTAATTTATGGAAGCGGCGAACAGGTTCGAAGCTACTGCTATGTTGATGACGTTGCTTACGGAGTTTTAAAAATTCTTGAAAATAATTCTGAATATAAAATATTTAATATAGGGAATGATTCAGAACCTATTTCCGTGAAGGATCTTGCCTTTAAAATTCGCGCAATTTTGAAAAAGGAAAATATTGAAATCAAATCAGTTAAGATTGAGAATTCTGACAGAAAAGCCGAACGAGAGATATATAATCGCGTTCCTTCAATTGACCGCGCAAAGAAAATACTTGGATACAAATATTCTGTTTCGCTTGAAGAGGGTATTAAAAAAACTGCCGAATGCGGCAAATTATGTTCAAATTGGATACGCGAAATATGATTAAAAATGCTGAATATCTTAGAAATTTTGAACTTGAAATACAGTTATACCAACCCTCTAATTTTTTTGAATCTCTTGAAATATTTGAAATGTTAATGGCCGAGGCTAAAATGTTAAATGCTTGGCATCCTGAAGTTTACGCTGAAAATATTAAAAAAGATATTGAGATAGCAAGAGTATTAAATTGGAAAAAAATATAATTAATCTTCTTAAAAAGATATCGTTGCTATTTATAGCTAATGAATTACCGTATATGATAATTGGCGGACAAGCTGTATTATATTACGGCAATCCGAGATTAACCCAGGATATTGATATAACATTGGGATTTGATAATAGCATAAGAAAGAAAATTATTGAATTTTTTGAAATGAATAATTTTAAGATTCTTCCTAAAAATCCAGACGAGTTTATTTTAGAGACAAATGTTCTTCCAGTTCAGGATATACCTACAAAAATTAGGGTTGATTTAATTTTTTCGTTTTCAGAGTATGAAAAAATAGCTGTAAATAGAGCGATTGACGTTATAATTGAACGGGTTCCTGTAAAATTTGCGGCAATAGAAGATTTGATTATTCATAAGCTGTTTGCAGGTCGTCCCCGCGATATAGAAGATATTGAAATTGTAATAAAAAAGAATAAAAGTAAAATTGACGTAAAATATATTGAGAACTGGCTGCCTCAGTTTTTAGAAATTCCGGGCAAAGAGAATCTTATTGCTTTATTTAATCAGTTGATGATATGAAAACAAAAATATTAATACGATGCGATTCTGGAATAATTAAAGGCGCTGGACATTTAAATAGATGCTTGGCGCTTGCGTCTGAATTACGAAAAAAAACTGAAATTTTATTTGTTTCTAAACAATTACCGAATAACTTGAATGAAATAATTATTCGTAATAATTTTGAAATTATTGAATTATCCGCAGAGATTAGTTTGAAAGATGAAATTAATTTTTTAAATAATATTATTAAAGAAAAAGAAATAGAAATAGGGATTTTTGATAATTATGATTTTGATAAAAATTATTATTCGAAAATGCGAAAGTTATTAGAAAAAACCGTTTGTATTGACGATATAGCTCACAGCAATTATGAATGCGATATTTTAATAAATCAGAATGTTACAGCAACGCCTGAAATTTATGACGGTAAAATAAATAAAGATGCGCTTTTATTGCTTGGTAAAGATTATATTATGCTTCGAGCGCAGTTTTTGAATAAGAAACCTTCGGTTCAGTATGCTGATAAAATTAAAAAGGTTTTAATAACTATGGGCGCTGGAGATTCGCGTAATCAGACATTAAAAGCTATGCGCGCTTGTTTGGATGAAAAATTTTGCGATATAAAATTTTATGTTGTTATTGGAGGAGCTTTTCCTTTTAAAAATGAAATTTATAATTTTATGAAAAATAATTCGCCTGAAAATTTTAGGATTTTTGAGAATGTAGATAATATGCGCGAACTTATGGAACAATGCCAGATTGCTCTTTGCGCAGGCGGCTCAACTTGCTGGGAATTGGCATATTTAGGAATTCCTATGATAATATCAGTTCTTGATGATAATCAGATTCCGATTGCTGAATTTATTGATAAAAATAAAATAGGCATTAATCTCGGATGGTATGAAAATATTTCTATGGAAGCGTTTAAAAATAAATTACAAGAAATTATGGATAATATTGATTTATTGAAAGGCTTCCAAAATAAAATATCTAATTTTATTGATGGAAAAGGGAGCGCAAGAATTGCAGAAAAATTACTCTCAATTGCTTAATATCAGCGATTTTTTTGACGGCCAATACAACAATTTATTTGATTCGAAATTTTTGTTTGAAAAAGCTGAAAAAAATTTTGATTTTAATAATTTAGTTATTATAAAGAAAATGGATTGGGATACTACTTTTTTTAAAATAAGTTGCCATAGATTATTTTTTTTAAAATTTAATTTTAAAAATTTTAATTTAACGGATAAAAATATAGATTTTATTTTTTGCAGAACAAATTCGAATAATATTGATTTTCTAAATATTTTATTTAAAAATAATTTTTTTATAGTTAATGCTAAAGTTTTTATGTATAAAAAAGTAAGTTATAATAATTTAATTGGAAAAAATATTTTTGATATAAAAAAAAATCCTATCAGTTATGATATATTAACCAAAATATCTGAAGGAGCATTTCGAACGGGTAGGTTTTATAAAGATAGAAGATTTGAGAAATCGAAGGCTGATCAAGTTTACAGCAATTGGATTTTTGATCATCTGAATAGCGAAAACTGCAGGCTTTTTTATTATAAGAATGAAACTGGTAAAATCTGCGGTTTTATTGCTGTTTCAATCAATATTCCTTTTCCCTCTGAAAATTTTAAAGTAGGTTTTGTTCAGTTGGTATGTACTGATTATGAAGAAAGAAAAAAAGGTTTAGCGTCAAAACTTCTTGCCTTTGCTGAAAATTATTTGGCGGAAAATCAGATTGAGCATTTTTATTCTAATACAACATTTGATAATTTTTCATCAATAATGTTGTTTATAAAAAATGGTTTTATAGTATATAACAGCATTTATGAACTTCACTGGTGGAAAAAATAATGACTTATATTATAGCTGAAATCGGAAATAATCATAACGTGGATTTAAATACTGCGAGTAAAATGATTAACATTGCCGCTGATTGTAAAGCAAATGCCGTTAAATTCCAGACTTTTAAAGCTGAAGATATCGTATCACCTTTTGTAAAAGCTGATGAATACAATGGTTGGGATGTTTCTGATAAATATGAATACTGGATTGATTATCTTCGAACATGGGAATTGCCGTTAGAATGGTATGATGAACTTATAGAATTAACTCATTCGTTAGGTCTTGATTTTATTTCTACTCCCACAAGTATTGAGACTGCTGAATTTTTATATTCAAAAAAAATTGACGCAATAAAAATAGCGTCTATGGATGTAACAAATATTCCATTGATTGAACGGATATCACAAATGGATATTCCTGTTATCATGTCTGTTGGAATGGCTGACGAGGACGAAATAGACGAAGCGGTTTCTTTATTTGATAAATCAAAACTTTCTCTGCTGCACTGCGTTTCTGATTATCCGCTTGATATCAATAATGCGCAATTAAACACAATAAAATTTCTTGAAAAAAAATATAGAGTTCCTGTTGGATTTTCGGATCATTCGCTTGATGTTGAATTGGATGTCTATGCTGTTTGCGCAGGCGCAAAAATTATAGAAAAACATTTTACGCTTGATAGAAAAAATCATGTGAAAGCCGAACATCATTTTTCATTGGAACCAGAAGAATTTAAAAGTATGGTTTCGAGAATCAGAAGTGTAGAAAAAATATTGGGCGAAGAAAAAAAAGTTATTTCTGAAAATGAAAAAATTAATCGTGATAAATTCAGACGCAGTATTTTTTTTAAACGCAATATGTCCGCTGGCGAGATAATTACTGAAAAAGATATTTTATGGATAAGGCCTGCAACGAGCGTAAAACCAAAATATAAAAAAAATATTATTGGAAAAAAACTAAAGAAAAATATCAATGCATACACTGCATTTAATTTGGAGGATTTAACTTAAAAAAGTTTTAAGAACTTTTAACACGGATGAAAACGGATTTAACGGAAGCCGCGGATAAGAAAAATAAAAAATTTCTATGATTAAGATAATCAGTGTTAATCAGTCTAATCCGTAAAAAATCCGTGTTAAAAAAAATCTTAACGCAGATGGAGACGGATTTAACGGAATACGCGGATAAGAAAAATAAAAGATTTCTATGATTAAAAATAATCAGTGTTCATCTGTTCAATCCGTAAAAAATCCGTGTTAAAAAAACTCTAAACACGGATGGAGACAGATTTAACGGAAGCCGCGGATAAGAAAAATAAAAAATTCCTATGATTAAAAATAATCAGTGTTCATCAGTTCAATCCGTAAAAAATCCGTGTAAAAAAAATTCTTAACGCAGATGGAGACGGATTTAACGGAAGCCGCGGATAAGAAAAATAAAAAAATTTCTATGATTAAAAATAATCAGTGTTCATCAGTCTAATCCGTAAAAAATCCGTGTTAAAAAAACTCTAAACACGGATGGAGACAGATTTAACGGAAGCCGCGGATAAGAAAAATAAAAAATCCGTGTTAAAAAATATCTTAAATAATTTAAAAAAAATGGAATTAAAACATCAGGAAATTACTGAGAAAATAATTGAATGCTTTTATAAAGTTTATAACAAATTAGGGTATGGATTTATTGAAAAAGTATATGAAAATGCTATGATTATTGAACTTGAACGAATAGGCTTGAAGGTTAAATATCAACCAAGATTATTCGTTTATTATGATAATGGCGAACAAATAGGGGATTTTAATGCCGATTTATTAGTTGAAGAATCTGTTATAGTTGAATTAAAAGCAAAGAAAAAAATAATAGATGATTTTGAAGCGCAATTATTGAATTATTTAAATTCTTCGATTTATGAAGTTGGCTTGTTATTAAATTTTGGCATAAAACCTGAATTAAAAAGAAAAATTTATGATAATGATTTAAAAAAATGGTATAAAAAAATCAGCGTAAATCAGTCCAATCCGTAAAAAATCAGTGTTAAAAAATTCTTAACGCGGATGGAAACGGATTTAACGGATGACGCGGATAAAACAAATATAAAATATTTTTTTTAGAACAAATCAGTGTAAAAAAATATCTAAAAAAAAATCAGTGTTATAATTCAATAATTGGAGTGTAAATGAATACTAAAATTGATGAATTTGCGTATATTCACGAAAAAAATGTGATTGACGCTCTAAAGGTATATTCCGATATGCCGGAATATAATCCTGTTCCACCCCGCACCATTTGGATTGAAACAACAATGAACTGCACTTTAAAATGCAAGTTCTGCGCGCATAAATCGATTACTCGGACAGCCGGAGAAATGACGCTTGAAAATTTTAAAAAAATTATTGACGACATAAACGTTATGCTTGAAAAATTCGGCGATAGGGAAATGACTGAAATTGCATTAACGCGCTGGGGCGAACCGCTGCTTCATAAAGATATTGGAAAAATGATAGAATATTTAACCAAAAACGGTTTATATTCATATCTGCCAACAAACGGAACTGTTTTAACGGAAGAACGTAGAAATATGATTTTTTTTTCTTCTTTGAAAAAAATGAATATTTCAATTGATATAATGGATGATGATAAACATAAAGAAATTATGGGAATTCCTATAAAAAGACGTATGATAAATATATTATCATTATTAAAAGAAAAATATTTAAAAAATTCGGAACTCCCGGTTATTGAAGTGAGTATGGTTAAATTAGCGGATAATGAAAAAGACAGGGATATTTTTAGAAAATTTTTTAATTTATTATCTATTGACCGCGCTAATGAAGGCGATTGTCTTTCACTGATGGGAAAAATCGGATTAGAATTTGATGCTGAAAAAAAAAACAAACCATGTTTTGCTCCATGGTTCACTCTTGGTATTTATTGGAACGGCGATTGCACAAGCTGTCTTCCTGATCCTGACGGCGATACATTTATCGGAAATTGTTATGAAAATAAAATTTCAGAAATCTGGAATGGCGAAAAGATAAGGCATTTCAGAAAATGCATAAAAGATCTTGATTATAAAAATTTTTCGCAATGCCTGAAATGTAATGTAAATACATATGACCGCTATCAGATTAAACCTTTTTTTGAGGCATATATAAATTATACTCAGCGTTTTAAAACATTAAAACCAGAAGAAATTAATTTTGATGAATATCTTTATTTGACGCATCTGCAGTCAATAAAATCAGGAGCTATGAACGCAGATAGAAAAAAACGAAGTATTGAATTAATTGATGAAGTTATAAATAGACTCGGAAACGGAGAAAGATTCATTGATATTGTAAATGAAATGTTAAATTAATTGATGAGCCGGCAAGTGAGAATATTATAATATGAAAAATATTTATATGCAAAATTTAGAAAAACGTTTTGAACGATTAAAATCCGAAAAACTGAATTATTATAATTCTATGCAGCAAGAAATAAAAAAAATAAAAAATATTGTGAAACTGTATAATTTAAAAAAAGCGGTTTTATTTGGTTCTATTTTAAACTATGAATATTTTAATACTAATTCAGATTTAGATATTGGAATTATTGGTTTGAATAAATCATATTTTTTTAAATTATATAGAGAACTATCCTTGCATTTAAATATTCAGTTTGATTTGATTGATTTAGATGATGATGACCAATTTAAACAAAAAATATTTCAAAATTGCGAGGTAATATATGAATAATTCAGAAGTGAAGGTAAAAACTTTAATTTCAGAAATAGAATTTGAAAAAAAAAAAATTATAGAACTAAATGAAAATTTAGAGATATTGAAGTTAAAAAATAAAGATTTGCAAAAACCGGATAAATTTGATGTTTCGGCTTACGGATATATTTTGCATAATTTCTATAACGGCGTTGAAAATATATTATATAATATTTCAAAAGTTTTTGGAAATAATATTGATAAAAATCAATGGCATTCAGATTTGTTAAAAAAAATGATTATTGAAGTTAAAGATATCCGACCGCAAGTTATATCTGAAAAAATATATTTAAAACTAATTGATTACAAAAATTTCAGACATTTTTTTAGAAACGCTTATTTATTTGAATTAGATTGGTTTAAAATGGAATTTTTAGTTAAAGATTTTGAAAATACTATTAAAGGTTTTTTTGAAAATATTGATAATTTTATAATTCAAATTTCTGAATGATGCCGGATTGAAAAAATTCTTAACACAGATGGAAACGTATTTAGCAGATTGAGACGGATATAAATATGAATAATTTAAAGACAATTTTTTGGGGTTATCACATTTCCGGTGAACTCACTTTTGAACAACTTATAAAAAATAAAGTGGAAGTTGGATATGTAATAGCTCCTTATACAAAGAATACTTTGAAAATTGAAGATTTGGCAGGTAAATACGGAGTCTCAGTTTTAAAACCTGAAGTTTTAAAAAATAATATTGAGTTAATTACTTTAATAAAAAAATATGAGCCGGATTTTATGATAGTTGATTCATATGATAAATTAATTCCTCTTGAATATATTAATATTCCGAAAAATGGAATGTTTAACATGCATGAGGCATTATTACCAAAATACCGCGGACAGCATTGTATGAATTGGGCAATTATAAACGGAGAAAAAAAAAGCGGGCTTACTATTCATAAAATGACAGAAAAATTTGATGATGGCGATATTTTTATTCAAAAGGAAATTGAAATAACAGATTTAGACGATATAAATTCTTTATATAAAAAAATTTGCGAATTGATACCCGGCTGTATTAAAAATTTAATTAGCGCTTTAGAAAAAAAAGAATTAATTTGTTATCATCAGAATAATAAGGAAGCTACTTATTTTCGAAAGCGTAACCCAGAAGATGGAAAAATTGATTGGAAAAAAAGCGCAAAAGAAATATATAATTTAATTAGAGCATTGCGTAAGCCATGGCCAAATGCTTTTTTTTATTATGATAATAAAAAAGTTGAAATTAATGACGCATTACCGTTAAATTTAAAAATTCAAGATACTATTGGAAAAATAATTAAAGATTCAAATTCCGATAATTTTTTTATTATTTGCGGTGATTATGAGCTGCTTGAAATTCGCGAATGCTATGTTGATAATAAGAGATTTTTCTTTGAAACAGTTTAATTATAAAAATCAGCGTTAAAAAATTTCTTAACGCGGATGTAAACGGATTTAACGGTAATCGCGGATAAGAAAAATAAATAAATTTCTATTATTAAGATAATCAGCGCCCATCAGTTTAATCAGTAATTAATCTGTTAAAAAAAAATCTTAACACGGATGCAGACGGATTTAAAGGATGACACGGATATAATGAATAAATTTGAAATTAAAATAATCAGTGTCCATCAGTTTAATCTGTAATTAATCCGTGTAAAAAAAACTCTTAATACGGATAGAAACAGATTTAACGGATTGATAAAAATATGATTGAATATATCCCTTTGACCAGAGAAATAATGGAAGCAAATATTAATGATTTTGTTGCAATAGATAAATTTTATTGTGATTCTCTCGGTGAAAAATTTACAACTTTCAAATGGGAAAAAAACAATTTTTTATTTGATTTGTATGGAAAATGGGAATTGAGTTTTGCCGCTTTTTCTGAAAAAAAACTTTGCGGTTATATAATTGCATCAAATACTGTAATTGAAAATTGCCATATTCATCGGGTTGCTGTAAAACCGGAATATAAAGGAAAAAAATTTTTAGTAATTTATTTAATAAATTGTTTGATGCCGCAAAAAATTTCGGCTTGAAAAATATCACTATTGAAACAGGAATAGATAATCTTCAAGCAATTAATACATATATGAAAAAAAATTTTATTAAACTCAGTTCTTTTGATATTAAAAAATATTTAAATAGCAGGAACCGTAATGCGGATGTTAGTGATGATTATCTCATAGAAAATGACGGTTCAAAATATTTTGTATTAAAAAAAGAGATTATTTAAGATAAATGTTGGCGTGTTAGCGTGTTGGCGTGTTGGCGTGTTGGAAAGTTGACGCGTTGAACATTAAGCGAGCGTAGCGAGCAACACGCGAACGCGCAAACACTTGCGTCGCGCGCAACATTTTTAAAAAAAGTAAACATGAAAACAATTTCCATCCATCAGCCGGCATATCTGCCGTGGTTAGGATATTTTGATAAAATAATAAAATCCGATATTTTTGTTTATCTTGAAACTGTGCAGTTTGAGAAAAATAGTTTTACAAATAGAAATAAAATTAAACTTTCAAACGGATTAGCGCATTGGCTGACTATTCCTGTTTTGATAAAAGGTCATACAGAAAAACAAATATTAGATTTGAAAATTAATGAATCGGAAAATTGGCGTAAAAAACATACTCAGACTATAGAACAAAACTATAAGAAAGCTAAATTTTTTGAAATATATTATTTTGATATAAAAAACATTATTTATGAAGGAACCGATAATTTTTCAGATTTTTTATTTGATATGTTTATTTATTTTTGTAATGTTCTGAATATAAATACTGAAATAATTCGTTCGAAAAATTTGAATATTTCTTCAGTTAAATCTGAACTTGTTCTTGATATATGCCGGTATTTAAATGCTGAAAAATATATTTCAGGTAAACTTGGTAAAGATTACCTTGATTTAGATGCGTTTTGTAAGAATAATATTGAAGTAGAATTTCAAGATTATAATCATCCTGTCTATAATCAAATAAATGGCGGGTTTATTTCGCGCCTTGGAATAATAGACGCATTGTTTAATGTTGGAGCAGAAGAAATAAAGAAATTGTTAGTATGTTAAATAAGAAATTATTAAATAGTATAATCGAACAGATAACATCAGTTTCTGATACAAAAGAAATTATAATTTTTGGTTCAAGGGCGCGTGGAGATAACAGGTATAATTCTGACATTGATATAGCTTTAGTTTTTGATGGCGATATTGCTCGTATTCGAGATGTTGTTGAAGAAAATGTTCGAACTCTGTTAAAATTTGATATACTTGATTACAATAAAATCCCGAAATATTTGAAAAATGAAATAAATAAGGAGGGCGTTATTGTCTATGAAAAAACTTGAAAATATTTTCGGAGATTATAAAAAAGCTTTGTTTTCATTAAAGGAAGGTATTGCAGAAGCTGAATCAGAATTAGAAATTGACGGGGTTATTCAAAGATTTGAATTTACTTTTGAATTATTTTGGAAATTATTAAAAAAAAACCTTGAGATAGAAGGGATTCTTGTTAATAGTCCAAGAAGCGCGTTAAAAGAAGTTTATGCGATACAGTTTTTAACACAAGAAGAGATATTATTAAAAATGTTGGACGATAGAAATGAAACGACTCATATTTATAATAAAGAAATGTCTCGAGAAATTTTTCTTAGAATTAAAGAACAGTATATCGAAATTTTCGATAATGTCTTGAATAAAATTGAAATATAAACATATTATAACAAATCGTTTGAAAAAAGAATTAATTTTATCAGAAAATAATTAAGGTTTAAAAATGTATAAAGTTTTAGCAATAATCCAGGCGCGTATGGGTTCGTCAAGAGTTCCGGGAAAATCATTACGAAAAATATGCGGATTGCCTGTAATTCATCATATTTTCAATCGAGTATCAGCGGCTAAAAATGTTGATAAAACAATTCTGGCTACAGCGGATACTGATGCGGATAAACCTTTGATAGAATATTGTTTAAATAATAATATACCCGTAGTAGCAGGCAGCGAAAATGATCTGGCTGAAAGATTCAATGATGTTATAAAAAAATATCCTGCGGAAAATATAATAAGAATTTGCGGAGATCAAATATTACATTCTTCAGAAATCATTGATTTAGTTGTCAATGAACATTTAGAAAGTAATAAAGATTATACAACAACAGGTTATTATGAAAA
>DAINAU010000036.1:0-29144 GCA_036733285.1 bacterium | reverse complement strand
TAATATAATATTAAATTATTATCGCTTCTCCTTTTTTTTCAATAGGTTATTTTTTTAAAATTAATATAACTTAATAATACCTAAGCTGAATTTCATCGGAAAAGGATAACAGTATAATTTGCTCTTAATCCTTGTTCCGAAAATCCGGTTTTATATAACATTCAAAAATCGTTTCACGATTTCCTCAACTTTTTAAAAGTTGAAGATAAAAAAAGGACCAAGACACTATAAATTTATATTGGTTTCAAAGCGCTTCAAAAAATATTCTTGCCGTAAATGCAAAAAATTTATTGATAAGATACTAATGCTGTTTTCAGGTTAAAATGCTATAAATTCCACATTTCTTTCGTTTATGACCAGCGCTGCATAAAAATAAAAAAATCTAAAAAAAATTCAAAAAAAATTGTTGACAATATTAAAATTAAAATTATACTGACCGTTCAGTTTATAATTTTTTTCAAAAAAATAATCGAAAAGCGATGAAAAAGAAAGGAATTTCTATGAAATGAAATTAAAAAAAATTGAAAACATCGAAGCGGAAAAAAACAAGATTATCGAAGCGGGATTCAGATGTTTTATAAAAAAAGGGTATGCCGCAACTTCCGTCAACGATATTGTGAAAGAATACGGCAAAAGCAAAGGCAATCTATATTATTATTTTACTAACAAAGAAGACATACTGATTGAAATGATAAAAAAATGGACGAACGAAACGTTTGAAATGGCGTCCAAATTAAGAGAGAATTATGAAACTGTAATAGATTTTTTAAATGATTTTATAGACGGCAGTTTTGATTTTTTTGATAAAAACAACGATTTTTTCAGAGTGAAACTTGAATTCAGCGCAATTTGCTGTCATAATAAAAAAATTAAAGTTTTATATACGGAAGCGCAGGAACGCTGGGCTTCGTTGTTTATGCCGTTTGAAAAGGAATTTATAACGCCGAAGCATTTTAAAATTTTTCTGACCTCGTTTTTTTGCGTTATAGACGGAATAATTTTAAGATTTGTTTTATGGAAAAATTTTTTCAACAAAGAATTTAAAAAGCAGATAAAAAAAGACATATTATTAATATTGAAGGAAAAGCTAAAATGAAAACTATTCTAAACAGTTTAATTTACTTAATAATATTTGCGTCGTTTCTAAACGCGAATGAAACCGGAATTTCATCCGTATCGCTTGGAATAAACGATTTATTTGATTTGGTAAAAAAGAATAATATTGATATTATAAACAAGCGGGAGAATCTTAAATACACAAATTATCAGATTGACGAAGTGAAATCCGCGGCGCGTCCGGACGTTAAATTTGAAACAAATATGACAAGATACAAAAATGAAACTTTGAAAGAACCCGGTCCGTTTGACAATTATAATTATAAAGTCTCGCTGGTTCAGCCGTTATTCACATACGGAAAAGTAAGTTCCGCGATTAAAGCCGCAAAGCATTATTATAACGCGGCGGAATATGATTACAGAATAACTGAAACCGACGTCGCATTAAACGCGATACAAATTTATTATGCGATTAAATTGCTTGAACATCAAAAAAACATTCTTTTATCAACGGAAAAAACTTATTATGAACATCTTGAGAATATTAAAATAAGATTTGACGCCGGCGACGTTACAAACGTGGATTATTTATCTGCAAAAGTTAATTATGAACAGGTTAAACCGAAAATTATCGAAGTGGAAAACAATATCTCCAACACAAAAAACGAATTAAAACTTTTATTAAATCTGGATTTGAACACAAATCTGATAATTACCGACGATATTAAATATTTTGAAACAGATCCGGCAAAAAGTAAAAAAAATTATTATGAAACCGCGTTAAAAAACGACAACAATATCGGCAAACTTGTAGAATCGATAAAGGTTCTTGAGCTTCAGAAAAAAATCGCGGAAAATACGCTCAGACCGTCGCTAAACTTAATTGCGAATTACGGAGGCGAAGGAGACGAATTCGGTAAAATATTCAAATCTGAAAATGAAAACGCTTTAATAGGAATCAATTTGACATTCCCTTTATTCGACGGATTCAAATCGAAGAATCAGGTCAAAGAATTTAAAATACAAATTGAATCAAGCGTAAGAACGCTTAATTTAATGAAAGACACAATAAAGAAAAACATTGAAAACAAGATTAATGACATAGATCAGTTTAATAAACAAATTAAATCAAATGAAACGCTGCTTGAACAGTCGGAAGAAGCGTTCAGAATAGCGAACGAGAATTACAAAGCCGGAGCGTCGATAAATCTTGACGTAATCGAATCTGAAAAAAACAGACTAACCGCGCGTCTTGCTCTGATAGAATCGAAATATAATTATTTAATATGCGTTTACCAATTAAAAAAATTGATAGGCGTCGATTTGTCGTTAATAGAATTTTAAATAACGTCAATAAACAAATATTTTTGTCAATTTTTCAAAGACGCTATATATAGAAGTTTTAACAAGCGAGCATATATGTTTTGAAAAACTTCACTTTAAAAGTTGACGATAAAAAAAGCGCCTTAATAAGACGCTGTAATTTATATATGTTTCGAACCCAAATAATGCATTTGGGTTAAAGCGTTTCAAAAATATTCTTGCCGTAAATGCAAGAAATTTATTGATAAAATACTAAATTTTAGATTTATAATTTTTTCGTTTTATGAATTCGAATTTAATTTAATTTTAAAACTAAAAAAAATTTCAGGAGAGTATTAAAATGTTAAAAAAAATTTCAACAATGATTATTATTGTCTCGCTGCTTATATGCTGCGGAAAAAAGACTGAAAAAAAAGGCGAAGTTTCCGGAAGTCAAGCCGACACTCAACCGGTAATTCAGCAAGTTGAAAAAATATATAACGTAAGAGTATCGACAGTCGAACCTCAAAATATAAAAGATTTCATTCAGGTTACAGGCGCCACTTTTCCGGACAAACGCGTCAATCTCGCTTCATTCAGCGGCGGACTTGTAGAAAAAATATATTTCGACGAAGGTCAATACGTGAATGAAGGCGACACCGTTGCCGAAATAGATTTACAGTTGTATTATATCAAGTTAAACAAATTTCTCGCGGAATTTGAAAATGTTAAAGCGAATTATGAAAAAGACAATCAATTATATCAATCAAAAGCTATACCGAAAATAAAGTTTATAGAATCAAAATCAAAATACGAGTCTATGATTCAGGATATTGAACAGATAAAAGTTTATATCGACAGAGCTATAATCAAAGCTCCTTATTCAGGATTTATCGTAAAAAAATTCGTAGAGCCCGGCGAAATCATACCGCAGGGTCAAACAGTGTTCACATTAAATAAAATGGATGTTTTGCGGGTAAAATTCGAGCTTCCTTCTAAAGACATCGGATTTTTCAAAGAAAATCAGACAAATTTAATTATAAGTTTTGACGCGTATCCCGAAGACGTAATTTACGGAAAAATAAACGTAATATCAAAAGATATTATTTCGCAAAACATGACATACGAAGCTGAAACATTGATACAGAATAAAAATTATAAATATAAAGCGGGATTGCTGACTCGCGTTAAGGTATTAAAGCAATCAATAGCCAACAATGTAGTTATCACAAAAAACGCGGTTATAGATTACGAAGACGGCTCTAAAGTTTTCGTGTTAAACGACAGCGGAACCGTATCTTTAAGAAACGTTAAACTCGGGGCAATGGAAAACGACAAAGTCCAGATTATCGAAGGGCTTGATTTAAACGAAAAAATCGTAGTCGAAGGTCAAAAAGATTTATATGATTCGGCTAAAGTAAAGGTTGTGGAATAATTATGAAACTTATTGAGGTTGCGGTAAAAAATTCTACCGCCGTATTCGTATTTATATTTGTTTTGCTTATACTCGGAATAGTATCTTATAAAAATCTTCCGCTTGAATCTTCGCCGGAAGTCAAGATTCCGTTATTGATAATCAACACATTTTATTTCGGCGTGGCTCCGGCGGATATCGAAAGTCTTGTCACGAACAGAATCGAACGCGAATTAAAATCGCTCGATAAATTAAAAAAAATCACTTCCACTTCAATGGAAGGACTTTCATCGATAAGAGTGGAATTTATTCCCGGAGTGGATCTGGACGTAGCCAGACAAAAAGTAAAAGACAAGGTTGACCTTGCAAAGACCGAATTGCCCGACGACGCCGAAGATCCGGTTATAGAAGAAATCAATTTTTCAGAATTTCCCATAATGTATGTTTCGTTATACGGAAAAAATCTCGGTCTGTATAATCTGAAAAACATCGCGGAAGATTTCAAAGATAAAATAAAACTTATAAAAGGAGTTCTGGACGTAGATATTTCCGGAGGACTTGAGCGCGAAGTTCAGATAAACGTGGACCCGGCAAAACTAAGATATTATCAGGTTTCGCTTGAAGATATCATTAACAAAATCAAGATGGAAAATATAACAATGCCCGGCGGCAGCATTGAGATAGGACAGTTCAATTATTCGGTCAGGATTCCGGGCGAGATTGAAAAACCCGAAGATATGTCGGACTGGATAATCACGGAAAAAAATAATATGCCAGTTTATCTTAAAGACGTAGCTCTGATGACTTATAAATATAAAGAGATTAAAAGCGTTTCGCGTCTTGACGGTCAGGAAGCGGTTACGCTTTCAATAAAAAAGCGGACCGGAGAAAATATAGTTTATATTGCGGACGCTGTAAAAAAATTGTTTGCTGACGAAATGAAGGTTCTTCCCAAAACTCTTAAGTATGTTATTTTAGGCGACCAGTCAAAAGAAATCAAAATGATGGTAGACGACCTTGAAAACAATATAATAACATCGCTAATTCTCGTTGTAATAGTTTTATTTTTTTCGATGAATTTCAGGAATTCACTTTTTGTCGGCGTAGCAATTCCTTTTTCAATGCTGCTTTCATTCATAACCCTTGATTTTCTCGGCATTACTTTAAATATGATAGTGCTATTCAGTTTAATACTTGCGCTTGGAATGCTTGTGGATAACGCTATTGTTCTTGTCGATAATATTTACAGGTATATGCAGCTTGGCAAAAGCAGGTTTGAAGCCGCAATACTCGGTTCTAAAGAAATTGCATGGCCTATAACAACCTCTACTCTGACTACGCTTGCGGCGTTTGGTCCTCTAATGTTCTGGCCCGGAGTCGTGGGCGATTTTATGGGTTATCTTCCAAAAACCGTTATTATAGTTTTAACGGCGTCGCTTCTTGTGGCTTTAACTATAAATCCGGTAATATGTTCGGCATTTATGAAGATTAGTAAAAAAGCTAAGAGAACCGATAAAACCAAAATTCATAAACATAATTTTTTATTCAATTTTTACAGACGCATTCTTTTATGGGCGTTGGGTCATAGAATTGTTTCTCTTTTGGGAATGATAGGACTATTTATATTTACAATAATAATTTACGCGAAATTCGGAAAACCAATAATATTTTTTCCGGAAGTTGACCCGCAGCAAGTAACAATATCTTTAAGTTTTCCGGTCGGCACAAAACTTGATTACACGGATTCATTTTCAAAAGAAATAGAAAAAGCGATTATCAATACGCCTGACAGTCTTCATTATGTTACAAACGTCGGAGTGGAAGGAAGAGAACAAACTTATAAATCCGAGATTCAGATTGATTTGAAAGATTTGTTGGACAGAAGCCAGAATTCAAACATAACGTTGAATCAGGTAAGGGATATGATAAAACCAATCCCCGGCGGAGAACTCGAAATAGCTCAGCCGGACCACGGACCTCCTACCGGAGCTCCGGTAACCGTAGAAGTTACAGGCGAAGATTTTAAAATATTAACTTCAATATCGGATAAAATAAAAAAAGAAATTCAGACAATACCCGGGCTGATAAATTTGCGGGACGATCTCGAAGAAGAAAAACCCGAAATAAAAATTATCGTTGACAGAGATAGAGCGAGCAGATGGGGATTAAGCGTGATGCAAATTTCAAATACGGTTCAGGCCGCAATAAAGGGAATTGCCGCTTCAAAATACAGAATCGGAGAGGACGAATACGATATAACGGTAAGATTTAGCGAAGAAAACAGAAAGAATCTTAACGATTTAAAAAACATTATAATATTCGGAAAAGACGACAGGATGATTCCTTTATCAAATATAGCCGAAATAGATTTGAAACCAGGATTCGGTTCGATTTCGCATAAATCGTTAAAAAGAATGATAACAATCGAAGCCGATAATAAAGAAGGATTTAACGCGTTTAATATCAGAAAAGAAGTAGTTAAACGAATTCAAAAAATCGAAAATACGTTTCCGCGCGGATATTATTACACTATGGCCGGCGAAGACGAAGAACAAAGAGACGCTCAAATTTTTTTATTGAAAGCGTTTTTATGGGCGATATTTTTAATCGAGATAATTCTTATAATTCAATTTAATTCTTTAGTGTTGCCGCAATTAATTATTTTCAGCGTGGTTTTATCCACTATGGGAGCGTTATGGGGGCTATTAATAACCGGTATGCCTTTTTCAACCATAATGACCGGAATAGGAATTATATCGCTTGCGGGAGTAGTAGTGAACAACGCCATAGTTCTGATAGATTTTATTGAAGAAATGAGAAAAAAAGGATATAGCAAATTTACGGCTATCGTAAAAAGCGGAGTTATCAGAATGCGTCCGGTGCTTTTAACAGCCACTACGACCCTGCTCGGATTAATTCCAATGGCGCTCGGCATAAGTTATGATTTTAAAAAATGGGAGCTGATAACTCAAAGCGAAAGCGCTCAATGGTGGAGTCTGATGTGCGTTGTCGTAATATTCGGACTGGGAGTCGCGACGGTTCTGACGCTTGTAATAGTTCCGGTTATGTATTCGTTGTTCACAAGAAAAAAATATTATAACGAACGCAGTTCGACGAATTTTTAACCCGAAATCAGTTATAAAAAAACGGCTCCGTTAATCTCAAAAAATAGGGATAAATGGAGCCGTTTTTTTATATGTCTGCGTTTCTCTTTTTGAATAATCCGTATATTTCTCCAAACCCGTAAGGAATGTGAGTAATAAAAAATAAAAAAACAGTATAAGGAATCAATCCTAAATTTTTTATCCCGCAAATATAAATCGAATATAAACAAATAAAAATCAGGTAATAAAAAGGAAGATACCATAGAAGATTCCAGCATGGAACATACAAAAAAGACAATACGAGAATTATTGGAGCTATAAAAAATATATTCAACATTCCCCGATGTTTTTTTATAAGCCACATTCTGCCTTTTCCGTAGACAAACATATTTTTAGCCCAACTTTTGGGGCCGGTTCTCAACTTGTGTATCACATACGAATCTTTAAGATAAACGAATTTATATCCGGCTTTGTTCAATCTATAGGTCAAATCTTGATCCTCGCCGATATTCCCCATTTTAATATCAAACCCGCCGATCTCAAGAACGCATGATTTTTTATATAAAACATTAACGCACGGGATATGGTTTATAATCGAGTCGTTTTTTAGAATTTTCCCCTGAACGCTTCCTCTGCTCCCCACAAAAGAATTCAACATAATTCCAAGCGAACGGTAAAACAAAGGATTTGCCGCTTTAGAAGAAGGCGGAATATTTGAACCGCCGGCGCCGGCGAGTTTTTCTTTTTCAGAATACCGGTTATAACCATCGCTTAAAATTTCAAGCCAGTTTTCAGGAACTTCGCAATCAGCGTCCGTAAAAGCGACAAATTCAAAATTCGAATTTTCAACTCCGGTCTGACGCGCAAGACTGATATTTCTTTTTTTTATGGAAACAATTTTAATATTGGGATTTTGTTGGCGATATCTTTTTAAAATCTCGGGCGTGGCGTCCGTAGAATCGCCGTCTACTACTACGATTTCATATACGCCCGATTTTAATTTATTTTTTAAAATGGAATTAATGCAGGTTTCAATATTTTTTTCTTCGTTATAACAAACAACAACAACTGATATATCCATAATTGAAATTAAATCATTAGGTCGTTATATCTATCGACGAAGACGACGGAGCGGTAAGAATAAAAGAATCTTTTTTGTCAAAATCTAAAAATTTCACGTAATTATTCCAATCGGAATAAAATGAATTCAGCGCTTTTTTATAATCGGATTCAGAATCGGTTTTAGTAAAATATTTTTTTATGCTCGTAAATGCCTTGTCGAATTTATTGGTAAAACTTGTTTCCGCCTGATATGACGACAATTCTGAAATATATCCGCCGTATAAATATATATTATCTTCTATCAAACTTAAATCCTTATCGGTCATCAAAGTATCGACAGTATTAGAAATATTTTTAAGAACGCCTTTTGACAAAAGAGTGGAACTCTCGGTGGAAATCTCAAATTCCTGAGCCATAAGACTTACTTTCAGCATCGCCAATCCGATATTGGTTCCGGCGATTAATTCCTTAACGGTTTCGGGATTTTCCTTAAGATAAACTTTAGAAACGTCAAAATTATTATTCAAAGAATACATCAATTTTGAAACGGCGTTGAGTTCGGCGAAATTCAGCGTTTCCGCGCTTTTAGTTCCGGTTTCTTCCGTGTCGGTTTGTTTTAAATAATCAAGAAAATCGTGAGTAAGATAAGCGCTGTCGCCTGAAACGTATTCCCTATATTCCGTCCAGTTATAATTATTTTTTTTAATATATTCCTGAAACTCGGCGCATCTGTTTTTTATCATTTCTATTGTCGAATCGACAAATTCCGCAGTATCGAATTTAGTCGTTTTTTTTGAAAGCGGATATTCCACTTGTCCTGAAAAATTACCCGTATAAAAATTTGTGAATTGTATTCCCAAAATATTTGAAAGCCGCGTAATTTCTTCGTCAAACATAACGTCGAGTTTTTCCAGATATTCTTTAAGATACGGATCTTTGGATTTATCGGTTTGAATAGTCGATTTTATAAGCGAATACCGCATAATTACCTCGTCAAACGAATCGCCGGTTTTCAAATTATATATTTCGGTCGACGACCCTGACACCGGTCCTTCGTTATCGTCATATTGAACGCATAGTTCTTCTTCTACTTTTTCCCAGTCTATTTGATTGGAGGATGAATTATATATAGAGGCGATATTAAAACTTTTTACGAACGAGTCGGAATCAAAAGTATATAATTCGTTATAATTCTTTGGCGATGCGCTTGCGATAGACGATGACTTTGACGACGAAGCCGAAATATTCAGCGATGAATAATTTGAATAAGACGAAGACACGTTAATCGATGACATAACATCTCCTAAAATTCATATTTTTTATTATTAATAATATAAATATTAAGCCGATTTGTCAATTATTATTTATCAAAACAAATTTTTAAATTGACTTTAAATATAATTTAAACGGTAAAAAATACAAGTTTAAATTTCATTTTTCCAATAGCATTTTGGAGTTAATAAAATCTTGAATAATTCGATATGAAGTTTTAGTATTATCAGTTTGACAACATATCTGAAAATAATTGTCCGCGAATATATAGAATTCATTTTTTATTTAATACATTATATTTGATTTATAGCCGACGGAAAGATTATGATAAAATTCATCAAATGAAACATCCGTATTAATTATTGTCGCGATAATTTTAGTCGTATTATTATAATCTTTTTGCGCTACATATATTGCTTCAAAAATAGCCGGTTCAAATAATATGTTTTCTTCTTTTTCATTTTTTGCATAAACGGGTTGAGGGAACTTAACGAACGAACTTATAAATCTAATATATTTTATTTATACGCCTCTTTAAAATAAATATTTTCCTTTGCCGGTATTACAATGAACCGACACAAAATCGGCTTCGGTTATTGACAAATCAGAAAAACCTTTATCATAAAAAATAAATATTTCGGCTATATTGCCCGCGAAGTTATTAGAATTTTCGGCTCTTTGGACGCCAGTCCGCCAAGCGCCGTAAATCAATGAAGGGACCGCCGAGCCGACCGCCCAAAATTGCTTTTGGTTTTTTTTTCTTCTCCATCAATATATAATCTGTTTTAAACGGCTTAATCTATAAAACTCATTAGTTAAAATTTATTTTTAAACCGCCAATACTTTGTTTTATATTGTTACTATTCAGATGCTTTAATCAAACCGTTAAAACGGTTTGAAAAAGGCGTATGTTTTTTTATTAACCCAGCAATTAATTGCGGGGTTAATTTTAGAATATCCAGAAAATAAACCGTTTTAACGGTTTTAAAAATGTTCCTGAATAGTAACTTTATATTTCTATTATAAATTTTTTTTTATTCTTTTTTCGCGAAGATTCGCGACAATTCGCGAAAAAAAAATTCTTCCGCTAATCTGCGCGAATTTTACGCAATCATTTTAAAGCTCAAAACATCTTTGAAATTTTTATAAAAACTTTGTTGTTTTGCGGCGAAAAATATTCTCGTTAAAAAAACAAGAATAAACTTTGTAAGACGATAATGCGTTTCCGGTTAAAATCCGACTGCAATTTAACTGGAAAATCAATCCGGTTCGATATGAATTAAAACGTCGTAAATATTTTCGATTTTTTTCATTATATTTTTTTTTAATTCTGTCGCGATATCGTGAGATTTTATAACCGTCCAATTTTTATCCACTCTTATATGCATATCGATAAATAATTGATTTCCAATATACCGCATTCTGATATTATGATAATTTTTTATTTCTTTATTCTGTTCGATGATATTGCAGATTTTTTCTTTAATTTCTTTCGATGGAGCGGTATCGATTATTTTTTTTAAAGATTCAAAAGTTATGGAAACGCCTATTTTTAGAATTATAAAACAAATAAGCAATCCAAGATACGAATCAATGTAATGAAGCGAAGGGAAAAAATAGATTATTATTAAACCTATAAAAACAGGTATTGAGGATAACGCGTCGCTTCTATGATGCCATGCGTTTGCTATCAGAGCCGTATTTTTAGTTTCTTTTCCAATATTTACGGTTATTCTGTATAAGTATTCTTTTAGCGCGATTGATAAGAAAGCTGAAACTAAAGCTATGAAATACTGCAAACCGGTTCTGGATATTTCAGGATGCCGGTAAATCGCAATTGCGGATTCCATTCCGATATATATAGAAACGCCGGCAAGCATAATTCCTAAAATAATTTCCGACAAGGTTTCGATTTTTTTATGTCCGTAATTATGAGTGTCGTCTTTCGGAATATCGCCGAGAATTATTCCGAATAAAACTATGATATCGGAAACCAAGTCCGACAGCGTGTGTATTCCGTCAGCTATTAAAGCCTGACTTCTTGCGTATATTCCGGCGGCTATTTTAAAAAGAGCGAGCAGAATATTCAGAATAGCGCCTTTAATTGTAACATAAACGCGTTTATCTTTGAAGTTTATCATCTGGATACTCCAGATTTTTTTAAATCTTCAAGTTCTGAAATAATCCTGTTCAATTGTTTTGCATTGATTTTGTCCGGATTTTTTTGAAACGAATCTTTTAATTTTAAAATTTCATAATCTACAGTCGAGGATAAAATCTGATTTATAACGTCGGTTCTAACAGAGGCGAGCATATAAGAAATAAAAAAAACGTCGCCTGAATCGTTCTGCCATTTTTCAGTATAAAATTTTTCTTTGTTAAAATTATTTTGAAATACTTTTGAAAACGACTTTGAAAATTTATCGTTTGCGCTAACCGGATTGAAAATTATATTCGGCAGATTATAACGCTCGGCTAAATTCTGAAATTGAAATAAAACCAGTTTGTTTATAACGCTGAAAAAATCGGAACCGGCTTTTTTTACGGCTCCGTCGACGGAGTCTTTTTCGGATTTGCCGAGATTGGAAACAAATACGGATTTTATATGAGTTTTACTTAATTCGGTATCTTTATAAACCCACAAAGGAGGTTTTTGCGGAGGCAGCGGACTTATCCTTCTCATTGTCTTAAGAAGTTCAGAGTCTGCGGATTTATATTGAATCGTTTTAGTCGCCGCGCCTCCGCAACATAATTGCGGAAAAATTAAAATCAATAAAAGAGAAACTCTCATAAATATTTTTTTCAATATTTATCCTTAGTTATTCTTCTAATGCCTCGTCCGGAATATCGGCGTTGAAATAAACGTTTTGAACGTCGTCTTGTTCCTCGAATTTTTCAACGAGATTCGCGAGTTTTTTCCCTGTTTCAACGTCTATGTCCGTTTTATTTTTAGCGACAAATTCAAGCTTTGCGCTTATTATTTCAATATTATTGCTTTCGAGAATTTTTTTTGCCGGTTCGAAATTTTCAGGCGTCGTCGTTATTATTAATTCGTCTTCGTCTGTTTCAATATTATCGGCGTTGGCTTCAATTATCATATCGAAAATTTGTTCTTCTTTATATTTGGTTCCGTCGAGAACAATGATTCCTTTTCTTTCAAACATCCATGAAACCGAACCTGAAGTGCCGAGGTTTCCGTTGCATCTTGAGAAAAGATGCCTTATTTCCGCGGTTGTTCTGTTTCCGTTATCAGTTAAAGTTTGAATAAAAATCGCTACTCCGCCGGGTCCGTATCCTTCGTAAGATTTTTCTTCGTAAGTCGAACCTTCAAGTTCGCCGGTTCCTTTTTTAATCGCTTTTTCAATATTGTCTTTTGGCATATTGATTGATTTTGCTTCTGAAATAATATTCCTTAAACGCGGATTACTCGACAAATCGCCGCCGCCGATACGAGCCGCAACTTGAATTTCTCTGATGATTTTTGTGAACATTTTACCGCGTTTAGAATCGGCTGCGGCTTTCTTATGCTTGATTGAATGCCACTTTGAATGACCTGACATATATAAAACACCTCTATATTAATCTAAAAAAATAAAAAAATTATTTAATTTTATCCAACGCTTTATCGATTCTGTTAATCGCTTCGAGCAACCTGTCTTCTTTGACTGTAACGGAAATTCTGATATAACCTTCTCCGTGTTCGCCGTATGCCGAACCGGGAGCTACTACGACGCAACATTCGTCAAAAAGAAAATTTGTAAATTCAATTGAAGTCATTGATTTTGGAACCGGTATCCAGAGATAAAACGTTCCTTTTGGAGGTTTATAATTCCAGCCGTGTTTGTTCAGCATATCAACGACGAGTTTTCTTCTTGCTTTGTATATCTTGAGCATTTTGGAAATGTGTTTGTCGCATTCGTTAAGAGCTTTTATTCCGGCAAACTGAACCGCGTTAAAAATTCCGGAATCAGTGTTTTCCTTAACTTTGCTTAATCCTGCGATTAAATCCTTATTCCCGAGCGCCATCCCGATGCGCCATCCCGTCATATTATATGGTTTTGAAAGCGAGTTAAGTTCTATGCCAACATTTTTTGCGCCTTCAGCCGATAGAAAACTTACCGGTTTATACCCGCCGAAAACTATTTCGCCGTAAGGAAAATCATGACATACCGCTATATCGAATGATTTTGCGAATTCAACTGTTTTATTGAAAAACTCAATGGTTCCTACAGCTCCGGTAGGGTTGTTTGGATAACATAAAAACATTCCTTTTGCTTTTCTCGCTATGTCTTCGGGAATGTCTTCGTATTTAGGAAAATATTTATTTTTCGCCGTTATCGGCATTGAATAAGGAATTCCGCCGGCAAATAAAATGCTCGCTCTGTAAGCCGGATACCCCGGATCCGTCATTAAAACATAATCGCCCTCGTTGACTACCGATAAACAAAAATGATGGCATCCTTCTTTCGAACCAATTAATCCGAGAATTTCAGACGCGGGATCGAGCGATACGCCGTATTTACGGTCATACCATTCTGAAACGGCTTTTCTGAACGAAAACATTCCTTTTTCTTCATCCGTTGGATAATGGTGGTTTTCAGGGTCTTTGGCTGCTCTCGCCAATTCCTTGATTATGACCGAAGGCGTCGGTTGATCAGGGTCGCCAACTCCGAGACTTATTACGTCTTTTCCTTCGGATTTCGCCTTATTGATTTTTTGTCTTAACTGCATAAATAAATAAGGCGGAATTTTTTCAAACCTTTTAGCTAATTGCATAATTGTAATTTCTCCTTCTTAATAAATAAGAATAATCCCGCGCTATTTTTAATAACTGAATTATTATTTTTTTGTCTTCATTTCTTTAATTAAATGAGACGCGATAATCAAACGCTGTATTTGATTAGTGCCTTCGTAAATTTGGGTGATTTTGGCGTCGCGCATCATTTTTTCCACCGGATATTCTTTCATATATCCGTATCCGCCGAGAATCTGTATTGCGTCGACCGTAACTTTCATAGCGACGTCGCTTGCGAACGCTTTTGCCATAGCCGCTTCTTTGCTTACGTTTTGAGCGCCGCCGTCGATAAATCTTGCCACTGAATAAACGAGAGATCTCGCGGCTTCAATCTGCATAGCCATATCCGCGAGCATAAATTGAATTCCTTGAAAACTTGAAATCGGCGCTCCGAATTGAACGCGTTCTTTTGAATATTTTACGGCTTCGTCAAGAGCCGCCTGGGCTATGCCTAAAGCTTGCGCTCCTACGGATGTTCTTGATTTGTCAAAGGTAGCCATCGCTATTAAAAATCCGCGCCCTTCTTTTGCGATAAGATTTGCCGCGGGAACTCTGCAATCCTGAAAAATCAGTTCGCGGGTCGCCGACGCTCTGATTCCGAGTTTGTCCTCTTTTTTTCCAAACGTAAAACCGGGAGCGTCTTTTTCAACTATGAAACAACTGATTCCGCGAGCGCCTTTGCCCGGATTTGTGACTGCGAATACGGTATATATATCGGCTTCGCCTCCGTTTGTAATCCATTGTTTTGTTCCGTTTAGAATATAATAATCGCCGTCTTTTACCGCGGACGTTCTCATATTAGCAACGTCGCTTCCCGCGTCCGGTTCGGTTAACGCGAATGCCGCAAGTTTTTCGCCCGACGCTATAACCGGAAGATATTTCGATTTTTGTTCTTCGTTTCCGTATAATATAATCGGATATGCTCCGAGCGCCGAAGCCGCGTAACAAATGGCGGTTCCTCCGCATCCGTAACTTAATTCTTCGGTTGCCAAAGACATAGCCAAAACTCCGGCTCCCATTCCTTCGTATTCTTCGGGAACAAAAACCCTGAATAAATCGGATTTGGCGATAACCTTAACTATATCCCATGGAAATTCGTTCGTTCTGTCGTAGTGTTCTCTGGCGGGTATGATTTTTTCTTCAGTAATCTGCCGAGCAAGATTTTTAATTTCCAATTGTTCTTCGGTTAAAAAATAATCCATTGTTTAATCCTCCAAAATATTTTAAAATTACCGCTTTTATTATATTTCAAAAACTGACGCAATCTATCCTTTCGTTATCCGAATAGATTTCTATTTTACCGGACAATGAATCGTCGATAAAAAAATCAATTTCCATTTCCTTATAAATTTTTTTATACTTGTTTTTTTGTCCAAATAACAAACTACTCCATTTTAAAGGATATTTTACATTAAGGTTGCGAATATTACAATTTTTTTTTAAAATATTTTTAATTTTCCGGCAAATATATTCGGATTTTACAAGTTCGCCTAATGCGGGATGATACGAACCGGTATCTAAAATTGAATTTGAAACGAACTGAGGTTCAGAATGAAGTCCAATCCGTATTATCTTTATATCCGTATTTTCTAATGAAAACATAACGGAAACGCATCTGTCGATTATTTCGCTCAATCTCAACGGTTCGTATTTTTTTTGGTTATACATTATTTCAAGTTTTGTGTTTTTAATGATTACGACAGGATATATTCTTAAAAAATGCGGATTTATTTCTTTGATTTTTTTTATGGTCTCAAGTTCTATCGCAAGGGAACTTTCCGGAAGCCCGAGCATTATTTGATGTCCGAGTTTTATTCCGGAAGATTTTATTATATTCGAGGATTCAACTACTTTATCGATATTATAAAATCTTCCGCTTGCCTCCAATACTTTTTCATTTAAGGATTGAACGCCGAGTTCGATTATTTTTACCCTGTATGATTTTAAAAATTTTATAATATCCGCATTAATAAATTCAGGATACGTTGAAATTCTTACATATGCGTTTTTCAATTCGGCAAATTCAATAACCGATTCCAATAATTTTTTTTGAATATCAATTTTTATACCAGTAAAACTTCCTCCGAAAAAAGCGATTTCGGAGATATTTTTGTTTTTACAGAGTTCTATTTTAGATTTTATCTGAGTTTCTATCGAAGTTAAATCAAAAGTAGAAGTTATTTTTTTTTGGTCGCAGAATACGCACTTCTGTTTGCATCCGTATTGCGGTATGAAAATCGGCAGGATATTATTTTTCATCCGCTCATCTCGATAATGTTAAACCTTGAATTTGACGTCGCGGATATCAATATGTTTTTAAAACCCGCGCTCCGGATTTTTTGAAATAATTTGTCTGTTATTTTAAAAGCCGGATAAATAATAACGAATCTTCCTTCTTTTTTGATTAATCTGAAACCGGCGTTCAAGATTGAAGTTTCGCAGCATAAAATTTGATGTTTGGATATTGTTTGAATATAATTATCGTTTAGTTTTCCTTCATAACAATTATAATACGGAGGATTCATACAAACTAAATCGAATTTACTTTTTGAGACTATCGAATACCACTCCAGATCGGATTCGATTATTTCCATATTCCCGATATTGTTTATCTCGACGGTTTTTTTTAATAATTTCAAAACGTCCGGATTTATGTCAAGGGAAAAAACTTGACATTGTTTATGGGTTCCGGCGTATAACGCTGATACGATTCCGTCCCCGCATCCGAGTTCGAGAAAACTGCCGGATTCGATATTTTTTATATAATCAAAAAGTCTGATTGAATCGCTTGAAAATTTGTAGTTTTTGTTTTGATAAAAAAATAATCCGGGCGAGATTTCAATTAAACTATAATCGGAATTCATAAATAAGATTAATTCAAAAATAATTTTTCAATATCAAAAACATTTCATTTTTGATTTTAAACAATAATTATTTTATCGAAAAAATCAAGTTTTTTTAACGGTTTTATAATATCGCCGGCTAAAATTTTCTTTCCTTTTCCGATGAAATTCGGCTTAGGTTAAAAAACATTGGGAGGGGTTATCGAAGGATTAATCTCGGGCGGAGTAATTCTGTTTTGCATAGACGGAGGCGTTATGGAATTATTTCCGGCGGCTGATATATTGTCCAGTTCGTTATCGGAAATCAAACATTGTTTGAAACTATCGCTTTTATTGCGGGCAAATTCATCTTTTATAGAATTCATTATCTTTAGGGTTATTGTTTTTTCCGGCGATATTGATTCTATAAAATTATTTAATTCTTTTAGTTTTGAGGCGGTTATTAAAATTTTTTCAAACTCTTTTTTGCAATTTTCACATTCGGATATATGTTTTTCGATTAATCTCAATTTATCTTCAGATAATATCGAATCCAGAGATTCGCAAAATAATTCTAATATGTTTTTACAATTATTGTTCATAGTAATTGTCCTTTCTTTTATTATCTGATATTATTAGTAACTTAAATCTCGAAAATGTTCAAATTTTGTTTTATGATAATGTATCTTTTAATTTTTGTCTTGCTCTAAACATTCTGCTCTTAATTGTGCCGACCGGCAATTTTAAAATTTCGCCCGTTTCAATGTAGGACTTTTCTTCAAGCGCGACTAAAACGCAGACCTCTCTTAAATCTTCCGGAAGGTTTTTTATCGCTTTAATACATTTTTTACATTCGTATTTATCTGCGATGTTTTCTAATATTTTGTTTTCGGCGTATGGGGATTTTACAAGACTGTCTATGGAAACGCATTTTCTTTTTTTCTTTAAATCCCTGTTTATATAATTCCTTATGATATTTACGGATATTCCGAACAACCAGCTTGAAAACTTGGAATTTTTTTTGTAGGCGTTTAAACATTTAAAAGAGGCGAGAAAAACCTCTTGAGTCAATTCTTCAGCGGCGTCAATATCATATATATGTTTTAAAACAAATCTGAATATCATCGTTTGATATTTTAAAACAAGCGTTTCAAATTTTTCAACGTCCCCTTTCAAAACTTCTTCGATAATTTCTATATCTTCTTTGATATTATCGCTATTAATTTCCGTTTTCAATTTTTGTTGTCCGTTTTTAAAATATTTGTCAGCAATTTTTTAATTTGATTTTACTATCGCTATATAGAAAATTCAAATGAAAAATTAAAATAATTATATCCTCGCTACCGGCAAAATTTTTCATTTTTAAAAATTACATTGTGTTTTGGAACTTTTTAATGTAAAATTAATCAAATTAATTCGGAAATAATATTAAATATTTAATGACAAAGTTAAAGTTGTTAAAATACGACTTAACATTGAACGAATTTTTATTCGGATTTAGTATTATCTTATCGGGAAGTGAAGTTTGAAATGAAAAAAGGATTTTTGTATTTTTGGGTTTTATTATTTATATCGGCGGCCTCTGTGTTTTCGGCTAACATAGACAATGAACTTATGGTTATCCAGACAATGGTTCAAAATGGAATGTATGACATTGCTGTCGAAGAGCTTGAACCGATAATTCAAAATAATCAGGGAAATCCAAGTCTGGATCTCGCTTATTTTTTACTCGGCGAATCTTATTTTTTTCTTGATAAATCCGATTCCGCTTTAAATCAATATAAAGCGGTTTATGAAACATTCAACAAATCCTCTTTAATGGATAAAGTTTTATACAGACTTGGGATATTAAGTATTAATTTGAAAAAATTCGAGGATTCAAAAAAATATTTCGAAGAATTTTTAAAAGCGTATCCCGCTTCTGAACTCGCGGCAGAATCAAAATTTTATCTCGGAGTAAGTTGCGAACAGACGGGTAATTATAAAGCCGCAGTCGAATACTACGATTATATTATTAATAAGGGATATTTAGACAAATTATATCAGCAGGCGAGCTATTCCGCCGGCTGGTGTTATTTTAAACTGAACGATTTCGAAAACGCGGTTAAACATCTTAAAAACGTTAAACCCGAAAACGAATTTATCGACGCCTATTATTATCTTGCCAAATGTTATGAAAAACTTGGTGATAAAGAGAAAGCTGAAAATCAATACGAAAAAATTCCGGAATCTTCCGAGATTTATAAAACGGCTTATTACGCGCGTTGCTGGTTGAAATTTGATTCGGGCGGAAAAAAAGAAGCGGCGGAAATGTTTGAAAAATTCATATTGAAATTTCCCGAAGACAAACTCGCTTCCGAAGCTATGTTAACGGCGGCTAATATTTATTACGAACTCGATTCGTTTGAAAAATCTTTAAATCTTTTCAATTCTTATTATGAAAAATATTCGGGTTCGCAAGATATCGAAAAATTAAATCTGATAAAATCTCTTTATTTTGCCGGTTATTTGTCGCTTCGTCAATATGAGAAATCCAAAACAAAACAATTTGCTTTGGACGCTGAAAAAAAGTTCGCGTTGCTGACTTCTAAATTCGATAATAAAGAATTCTGCGGCAAATCTTATTTTAGACTGGGACAGATATTCGCTTATCTTGAAGAAAACGCGAAAGCCGCCGAAAATTACAAAAAAGTTATTGAAAATTACGCGGATAACGAGTTTGCCGGACAAGCCGGTTATGAAATCGCCAAACAGTATTATTTAATTAAAGATTATGATAACACAATAAAATATCTTAAATTATTCAAGGAAAAATTCGGGTCAAGCCCCTTAATCGGCGACGTTAATTTTTCGCTTGCGGAAACTTATTATCTTATGAAAGACTGGCAAAATTCCATCTTTGCGTATTTGGATATTTTAAACGATAAATCCATTGATAAATCAAAAAAAGAATACGGATATTATATAAACGAACTCGCATACTATAAACTCGGATGGTCGTATAACAATATTCAAAAATTTGACGAAGCCATAAAATATTTTGAAATGCTGATAAATCAGTATCCCGAAAGCGGATTAAAAATTGACGCTGTGAATCAAACCGGTAAAATTTATTATGATAAAGGCGAAATTGAAAAATCCAAAAAATATTTTTCAATAATAGAAAAAGACGGCGGCGCTCCCGACGCTAATGCGAAATCCAATCTCGCATATATAACTTTTGTTAAAGCCGAAAAAGATTTTGAATCGAAAAATCTGGATTCCGCAGTTTCAAACTATAAGGAATCTTTAAAACTTTACGCCGAACTTAACGACGAAAAAATGATAACCCCGCTTCTTTTAAAAATCGGAGATATTTATTATTCCCAAAAAAAATACGATGAAATCGAAAGTTTTTATTCATCGGCGTTAAAAACATATTCGGCGCAACCCGATATTTTTCTTGTTCGCCATAATCTCGGCTGGGCGAATTTTGAAAGCGGTAAATTTGATAAAACCATCGAGAATATGAAATTATTTCTTGAGGGCGCGGATAAAACCAAGTCTGCCGCTTCCGCTGATTTAATCGAAGAAGCTATGTATCTTGTTATTAAAAGTTATCAAAATTTGAAGAATGATTCGGAAGCTTTGAGGGCGATAAATCTTTTTTTAAACGCTAATTCAAATTTAAATTCAAAATATTATTCGCTTGTATGTTTCAATAAAACCATAATTGAACGAAATCTTGGAAAAATAGAGGAATCGATAAAATCAAGCGAATCTTTTTTACAAAATTTTCCCGCTGACGAATTTTATTTTTCCATTTTATATAATTTGATTGAATCGTATTCGGAAACTAAACAATTCGATAAATTCTTGGATTCGGCAAAAAAATTAATCGGTTCGGATTCCGATAAAATCAGACCGGCGAATATTAAATTTATGCTTGTGAAATACTATGCCGAAAATAATAATTTTAACGACGCATTGATTTGGACTGAAGATATCGCCGCACAACATCCGGATTTTAAGTATGTCGACGAGGTTATGTTTATTTCCGCGAAAATTCAAGCGTCCAATAACAATAACGAAAAAGCTCTTAAATATTTTAATGAAATCGTTGATAAATTTAAAAAAAGCGACAGGTATGAGGAATCGTTATATAATCTCGCATATTTGAATTTTATTGAAAAGAAAACTGATTTGTCTATGCGATTCTATAAAAAATTTATCGAAGAATTTCCTAAAAGCCGGTTTATAATTAATGCTATGACCGATTATTCGAATGCGCTGATTTCTAAAAACGAATTCAATGCCGCGGCGAATATTCTTACCGGTCTTTTGAATAATTACGAGATTCCCGACGGATTGCAATCGCTTGAAGCTATGTATAATCTCGGCAAATGTTACGTCGGCTTAAAAAATTTTGAACAGGCTATTGAAATTCTTACGCGGGGAACTCTGGAATATGATAAACTGCTGAAGGATAAAATAATTCAGGATAACGACGTCTCCGCTAAAATCTGCATTTTAAAGGGCGACGCGTATTTTCAGCAAAATAATTTCGCTAAATCCATATTTGAATATCAAAGAGTGGCGGCTGTTTATCCGTTTAAAGGGTTCATTGATTTGGCTCAATATAAAACCGCTCTTGCATATATCAAACTCGGGAAAAATAATATTGCCGGCGTTCTTCTGAACAAAATTTTGACCGATTTTCCAGATACTCCGTTAAAACCGGATATACTGAAATTATTAGAAACTAAATAATTTTTTTTATTGCCGGGAGGCGGAAAACCAATATGGAATTTTATATTCATAACATAGATGAAACTGATATTAACGAAGTTGTCAACGTATTAAGAAATCCTTTTTTGACAACCGGAAAAATAACCGAATCCTTTGAAAAAAAATTCGCCGCTTATTTGAATAAAGATTTTGCCGTAGCCGTAATGAGCTGCACCGCGGCTCTGCATTTGGCGCTTTTGGCTTATGATATCGGAGAGGGCGACGAGGTTATAACTACCCCGATGAGTTTTGTGGCTACGGCTAACGCTGTAATTCATACCGGAGCAAAACCCGTATTTGTTGATATTGAAGCCGGAACCGGAAATATTGATCCTTATTTAATTGAATCAAAAATTTCAAAAAAAACAAAGGCTATAATTCCCGTGCATTTATACGGAAATTTGTGCGATATGAAAACAATAAGCGGTATTGCGCGCAAATATGATTTGAGAATTATTTCGGATTGCGCTCATTCCTTGGAGTCTAAACGAGACGGATATAATTCGGCGGATTATTGCGACGCCGCTTGTTACAGCTTTTACGCAACTAAAAATCTTACCTGCGGCGAAGGCGGCGCTATAGTTGTTAATGATAAAAATATCGCCGAAAAACTAAAAATATTAAGACTTCACGGAATGTCAAAATCAGCGATAGACCGTTATACCGATAAATATAAACATTACGACGTTTCAACTATCGGATGGAAATATAATCTTGACAATATTCATTCCGCCTTATTATTAAATCAACTTGACAGAATAGACGAAATTTGCGTTCAAAGAAAAAAGTTGTATGAAAAATATATCGAGGCTCTTAAAGGAATCGATAAAATTTCTTTCCTCGAAATTCCGGAAAATTCCGAATCGGGCTATCATTTATTTTTAATAAGAATTAATGAAATTGAAAAAAGAGATTATTATATTCGCGAATTCCAGAGCGCGGGCATACCTGTGGCGGTAAATTTTAATCCTATTCATTTAATGAGCATTTATAAAAAAATGTTCGGACATACGGAAGGCGATTTTCCAGTTGCGGAAAAATTCGGAGCGTCAGTGATTACGCTTCCTTTCTATACGAAATTGTCCGGCGAAGATTTTAAAATAACAGTCGACGCCATAAAACATATTTTTGTTTGAAATGAAAAAAATATTTTGATAAGCTATTAAACGACTTAATCCGCGTAAATTGAGCGAAAATAGAAAATAAAAAAATCAGAAAAATTATTTGACTTTTTTTTTTTCGCATATATACTTTATTCCAAAGTGGGGGCGTAGTTCAGTTGGTTTAGAACGCCTGCCTGTCACGCAGGAGGCCGCGAGTTCAAGTCTCGTCGCTCCCGCCATTTAACTGATTTATTATCAGTGGCTTAGAGAGCCGATTTGAAGAAATTCAAATCGGCTTTTTTTTTGCCGTGCGAAAAGTGCGCGAAAAACTCCTCTTATTTCAACACCATTTCAGCTTACAAAAACAAATGGTGTTTTTTTTGAAACACTGGAAATTATTGCGTTTTCAATAGTAGGAAGTTTTTCGATCGCATCTTTTTTTCGTGACAGATTCGAGCGCGAATAATTAGCAAGCGAGCCCTTCGGTAACTTTCCCGTCAGATGTCTTATTGTTCCTTCTTCAACGCCCGCAGCTTCAAGACTATCCTGAAAAGTATGCCTGAACGAGCGCGGCGCAACTTCAGAATTAAGATTATTTTTAATCATAATTTTTTTGAATTTTCTTCGCATCTGATCCGCTGTATTATCGCGCTTCAGAGAATACTTCAGAATATATCATTCAGCAGGAATCAAATCATTTTTAAACAACGAGCTGTGTAACCTTTTAGTTTTTTGGTAATGTTTTACTTTTCCGAAGTTAAAAAGGGCAGAGGAAGTAATGCTCCGGTTTTGATATATTCTTTAACCGAGTTAATTAAAAACTCTAGAGGATTAATATTATTTTTTTTCAACGAAGTAAATATAGTTAAAAAAACAGATAATAATTCCTCTACATTAAATATTTACAAAAACGATTTTAATGTTATAATTAATAGGAAAATCAATTAACATTTAGTAAGATTATACATCAAAACCAGAAAATTTGTCAAACAGTTTCTTTCTGTTTTTTTTGCCTATTGCCAGCAATAGGCAAAAAAAACGAAAAAAAATTTATGTATCGAAAAATATGATAGTGGAAAATTTGTGAAATGCGCAGAGTATTATCCGTGAACTTTTATGAGAATAAATATGAGTTGCGGAAAAAAATGTAAAACAATATTGCGGGAAGAAATAAAATTATGAAGTATTGCAATATTCCTGATATTGTTCTTTTCTGAGAAAGCTGTTTTTACCTGTGTATTGCGTTTTGATTTTAAGGCGGCGGAGTTCGCGCCGAGCGTCTTTTGGCGAAATGAGTTCAGATAGTTTTAGTTTAGCGCCGCATTCTGGACACTTGAGCGGGTAGTCCTGATAGACCTTGAAAATAAGTTTTGCCCACGATTGTTTTGCCGCGATGCGTTCAATATTTAGCGCATTATCATTTGGTTTATTGCCGGCAGATTTAAAAGCGCCGCGAAAGCGCGTTGAATATGCGCCATAGTATTTTACTTTATGCCGGTATGGCTGCGGAATATGCAAACTCAAGCGGCCAAGCAGTTTGAGACAGTTCATCGTTTCAAAACCAAATTCGTCCGAACGCGCAAGTTTGCCTTCATAATCGAATTCGTATTGTTTATAACGGATAGTAACTGTTTTTTTGATTTTATCGTATTAAGTTATTTTGGCTTCTGAAAGCGGCGTGCGAACCATATCTTTTCCAATGTTTTCGAGAATATGATTTCTACTTTGTTCAAGATTATTTTTCTCCGGCTCGGAAATGTGAAAGTTAAAGCCCTTTGGATATTTGAGCCGAAAATTTGCAAATTCTTTTTGAGTAATGACTTTCATATTTAACAGCAGCGACAAAATTTTATTACGCCAGACCATCCGCCTGCCTGTGCGTGCCGCACGCAGACAGGCATTTCAAAGTAATTCGGTAAATGCATGTTCCAAAAGCCGCCGCATTCATCAATACATTGCGTTGTGCAAAGTAAATGAAAATGAATATTCGGATTCAGCCGTTCTCCAAAAGTTTGCGGAACCATTACAATACCTGGAACAGCATCGCATAAAGTAACTTTTTTTGTTTTTCTTTTTTTCTTATTAAACCCGAAAACTGCATTAGAAATTCAAAACGCCGCTCAAAACTAATAAAACAAAGGATCTACGAACAAAAATAATCTGCATAAAAAAATACAGAACAATATTTCCTCCAATAATATAGAATACAGAAAAATTTCAATATAATTCGGAGGACTAAAATGAGTAAAAAATATGATATTGATTTAGGCAAAGGCAAAATTAAAATTAGTTTTACGGAAAAGGTAATTACTTCATTCGGCGGGCTGTCATTATTATCGGCATTTTTAAAAAAAATAGAATTTCGATTTCGCAGAAAAATTGGATTCCAATTCACCAGTAATTTTTTAATTATATTTTCGACTTTTGCTGCCGGCTTTTTCTTATCCGAAGCCTTGTTTTTATCGGAATTATATTTTACTCGTCGATTTTGATCAATACTGAATAACGAATTTTTTTCTTGAATTCCCGGTATTATATTGTATTATAACTTAACTGCGGCATTTCCGGGCGCAATACGCTCTGATTATCCGTAAATAATTTTATAAAATAATATATATGAATAATCAAATTTTAGAAATCGCTCCTTCGATATTGTCCGCCGATTTTACCAGACTCGGAACGGAAATTAAAGAAATTCAAAATAGAATAAAATATCTGCATATCGACGTGATGGACGGCAGTTTCGTGCCAAACATTTCAATCGGAATACCGGTGGTGGAATCTCTTCGCCCAAAATTTCCGGAATTAATTTTTGACGTTCATTTAATGATTACCAATCCCGAAAATTTTGTCGAACCTTTTGCAAAAGCAGGTTCGGATATAATTACTTTCCATAGAGAAGTTAACATAAATCCTACGCTAATATTAAAGAAAATCAAAGACGCGGGTAAAATTGCCGGAATATCGATAAATCCGGATACTGACGTAAAAACGCTTGATTGCATTCTCGACAAAGCGGATTTAATTTTAATAATGTCGGTGTTTCCGGGATTCGGCGGACAAAAATTCATTGCATCCTCGTTAAAGAAAATAGAATATTTAAAAGAGCAAAAAATCAGAAACAACTATAAATATTTGATAGAAATCGACGGAGGCGTTAACGCTGAAACCGCCCCTTTGATTATATCTGCGGGAGCCGAAATACTCGTAGCAGGCAGCGCGGTTTTTAGTGAATCCGATAAAATCAAAGCTATCGACCGGATATTAAACTCAAAAACCTGATTAAAAAAAACTAAGCCTGATAAACGGGAAAAGTTATTAATTATATCAAAAGTATTCTGCTGAAAAAGCAAGAATATTATTGATAAGACGCTAAGCCGAATCTCATTGGAAAAGGAAAAATAATAAAGTTTAAAATTTTTGGAGGGTTTATATATATGTCAAATAAAGAAATAAAGAAAATAGTTCTCGCTTACAGCGGCGGTCTGGATACTTCCGTTATAGTTCCGTGGCTTATTGAAAAATACGGATGCGAAGTCATAGCCTGCATAGCTAATCTGGGGCAAGACGAGGATATGGAATCCGTTAAAAAGAAAGCGTTATCAAGCGGCGCGAAAAAAGCTTATATGTTTGATTTGCGGGAAGAGTTTGCGGCGGATTACATTTTCCCGACATTACGGGCGGGCGCGGTTTACGAAGACGAATATCTTCTCGGCACATCGTTTGCCAGACCGCTAATCGCCAAAAAGCAAGTAGAAGTCGCTGAAAAAGAAAATGCCGACGCCGTATCTCACGGAGCGACAGGAAAAGGCAATGATCAGGTCAGATTCGAATTAACTTATTACGCTATGAATCCAAAGCTAAAAGTAATAGCTCCGTGGCGCGAGCCGGATTGGAATCTTGTATCGAGGGAAATCTGCATAGATTACGCAAAAAAACATAATATACCGTTAAGCCAGACTAAAAAGAAAATATACTCCGAAGACGGAAACTTATGGCATTTAAGTCACGAAGGCGGAGTTCTTGAAGATCCAGCCAACGAAACGCCATCGGATATTTTTAAAATAAGCGTTGCTCCTGAAAAAGCTCCTAATAAAACCGAATGCGTCGAAATAGAATTTGAACGCGGAACGCCGGTAAAAATCAACGGTAAAAAATTATCTCCGGCAAAAATAATTGAAACGCTTAATATTATCGGGGCGCGCAACGCAATCGGTCAGGTTGATCTTGTCGAAAACCGTTTAGTCGGAATGAAATCCCGCGGGGTCTACGAAACGCCCGGCGGCGCGATTCTTTATTTTGCTCATCGCAAACTCGAATCTTTAACGCTTGATAAAGAAACAATGCATTACAAACAAATCATAGCGTTAAAATACGGCGAATTAGTTTATAACGGCCAGTGGTTCACTCCCTTAAAAGAAGCTATCGACGCGTTTGTCGATTCAACTCAAAAATTTGTCTCTGGAAAAGTTAAAATTAAATTATATAAAGGAACTATGCGACCTGCTTCCATTACTTCTCCGTATTCTTTATTCAGAGGGGATATAGCCACGTTTGGAAAAAGTCTTGAATACTCTCATTCGGACGCGACCGGTTTTTTACGGTTATTCGGATTGCCGGTTAAAATATGCGCGGGAGTTCACAGAAAAAAATAGATTTGCAAATGAACATTCAATACGCGTCTATCGACGTAAAAAAAACCGTTTCGGAATTATCTCTTTTATTTGACATAAATCAAATACTGGATTTGTCTGCGGATTTGCAAACCGCATTATACGAGATACTAAAAAAACTTGCGAACGACAGGGGAATGACGCGGGGAACTCTGACTATTCTAAACCGTAAGACCGGAGAAATTCATATAGAAACCGCTTACGGGTTGTCAAAACGTCAGCGCGAGCTTGGAAAATACAGACTCGGCGAAGGCATTACAGGAAAAGTAATTGAATCCGGCAGTCCGGCTGTAATACCAATAATCTCAAAAAATCCGATGTTTTTAAATAAAACCGGAGCCAGAACCGATTTGAAAAACAAGGATATTTCGTTTATCTGCGTTCCAATAAAAATCGGTTCTGAAATTATAGGAGCTTTAAGCGCGGACAGGTTGTTCGCTAACACGATTTCGCTTGACGAAGAGTTAAGACTATTATCCGTAATTGCGAAAATGATAGCGCAATCGGTAAAATTGCGCCAGGATTTTCAAGAAAAAAACAATCGTTTGATTGAAGAAAACTTAAGACTTCAAGAAGAATTAAAAAATCTCGTTTCTCCAAGAAATATTATTGGAAATTCGGCGGCGATGAATCATATTTATCAGTTGATTCATCAAGTCGCCAAAAGTTCTTCCACTGTTTTAATAAGAGGCGAGAGCGGAACCGGAAAAGAATTGATAGCGAACGCCATACATTTCAACAGTCTAAGAGCCTCAAACGCTTTTGTCAAAGTTAATTGCGCGGCTTTGCCCGAATCAATTATTGAAAGCGAATTTTTCGGACACGAAAAAGGAGCGTTTACCGGAGCTCTGAATCAGCGAAAAGGCAGGTTTGAGTTGGCCGATAACGGTTCAATATTTCTCGATGAAATAGGAGATCTGTCGCCGCATCTTCAAATAAAACTTCTGCGCGTTCTTCAGGAAAAAGAATTTGAGCGGGTAGGCGGATCTCAAACGATAAAAGTGAACGCCCGAATAATAGCGGCTACCAGCAGAAACCTTGAGAAATATTTGTCTGAGGAAAAATTCAGGGAAGATTTGTATTACAGATTAAACGTTTTTCCAATACATCTGCCTCCGCTGCGCGAAAGAAAAACCGACATACCCGCGCTTGCCGATTGCTTTGTTGAAAAATTCAATAAGGCGAACAACAAGAATATAAGGAGAATTTCAACTCCCGCTATAGATATGCTGATGGCGTATCACTGGCCGGGAAATATCCGCGAGCTTGAAAACTGCATCGAGCGCGCCGTTCTGTTAAGTTCCGACGACGTAATTCACAGTCATCACCTTCCTCCAACGCTACAGACGGCGGAAGAAAGCGGAACTACTTTTAAAGGAGCTCTCGACGACAGACTTAACAGACTTGAAAAAGAATTAATTCTCGACGCGTTAAAATCCGCTAACGGCAATATAACTAAAGCCGCTCAATTACTCGGCGTCACAGAAAGGATAATGGGCTTGAGAGTAAAAAAATATTCTATAGAACCAAAAAGATTTTCGCGGGAAAATTCTAAAACTTTTATGCATATCTGATTTTTTACCGATATATATAACGTCTTTGAAAAGTTGACAAAAAATATGCGTTTATTGACGTTGTATTTAAATGCATTTATCAGGGATAAATAAGGATTCGATTTTAAATATTTGTATTATTTAATTGACTAAAAAAAATACTAATATCAGACAACCCGAAGTCAGGGGAACGAATCTGATACCATATTGAAAAAAAGCCG
>DAINAU010000035.1:0-29617 GCA_036733285.1 bacterium | reverse complement strand
CTTGTGTCACTTTTCAATTACAATCTTGTGGCAGTTTTCGATTACAATTTACAGTTTTTGACATTTTTAATTTTCAAGCCCTTGAAAATTAAATGCTTAATTTTCCGAAAGACGGGTTTTACCCGAAGTTTCGCTAAAAAGTTGCGAAACTTCGGGTAACATTATCCGTGTTAAACCCAAATCATGTAGTTTTTATAACAACGGCATATACAATGGAAAAATCAAGGTTTGAAAAAATTTTCTTTGCTATAAATGCCAAAATTTTTTTTTATAAGATGCCAAAATTAATTGTAAAGCATATTATAAATAATGATATTGACGAACATTTTCATTGCGTTTTCTCTTAATTCGGGCGGATCGTTGTGAACCCATTCGTCTTCGGTTCCGTCGCTTATGTCGGATTGATAAGTATAAAAAACGGCAAGTCTGTCGTTAAGATAAACTCCGAAACCCTGAGCCGGCAGATTATCGTGCTCGTGAATTTTAGGAAGTCCGTTTTTGAAATGATAATAAGAATGGTAAATTTTATGAGAATGCGGAAGTTCGACAAGAGCCGATTCGGGTAAAATTTTTTTTAACAGCGGTCTGATGGATTTATCAAGTCCGTAAGTATCGTCAATAAAAATAAATCCGCCGTTAAAAATAAATTCGCGGATGTTGGAGATTTCAGACTCCGACAATTTAATATTTCCGTGCCCTGTAATAAACAGAAATGGAGTTTTAATAAGCTCTTTTTTTTCAGGAATTACCACTTCCGGTTCCGATACTTTGAACCCGAAATTTTTTGATAAAAAATTTAAAACGTTATGCGGCGAAGTGGGATTCGCATACCAATCGCCGCCGCCTGAATATTTGAGTCTGCCTATTGTAAAAACGGATTGCGCTTCCAATCCGTTTTTCGCAAAGCAGATTAAACAAAACAAAAATAAAATTTTAAATCCTAAATAATTTAATTTCTTCATTGTTAAACAAATTTTTCATTTCAAATTTATAGATTTTGGCTTTGACCCTTATTAATTCGTTTTCAATTTGCGATTGTTCTTTTTTTCTCAGCGGCAACGCAAGCAGATTTCTATAACATTTCAGCGATTCCTTATAATCGCCGGCGTCGTATAATTTTTTGGCTTCAAATTTTAATTCGGTTATCGCGTTGTTTCGCTCTTTAATTTTTTCTTCTATTTCTTCTTTTTGAATCCTTATCGCGCTTTCGTATTTTGTTCCCTCGGCTAATAATCCGGCTTTATTGAGTAATTCTTTAACTCCGAAATAATCGTTTTTTTCGTAGTATTTTTTTATAATGCCAAGCAGCTCTTTAAACAAATCTCTAAACAAAAAAAAACCGCATTTAGGACAGATTTTCACTCCGTTTTCCGATATTTCAATTCCGCATTTTTTACATTTCATCATATTGAATTTCTGTTTGTTTTTTGTAATAGTTCAAGACTTTTTTTCGAGAAATAATTATTTTTTCCGAATCCTGCGGATTTCTTAAAATAAATGCCGGATGCGGCGTAGTCTTTTCTTTTCAAGTTTAAAACGCCGAGATGATAGTAGACCTCGCATAATTCGAGTTCCGTGTAGGATTGTCTTTCCCTAAGAAATTTGTAAATCAATTCTTCTCCGGCTTTCAAATTGTTTTCCTGAACGTAAATCCAACCGAGAGATTCAAGTATATCGGGCGAAACTTGTTTTGAATTATCGAGATGCTTTTTCAGTATTTCAAAGTAATCGGCATAATTTTCATTAATTTCAATCGAACTTAACGCCGTAGAATTTACAACGCTCAAATACAAGGATTCGTTATCTTTTTTTTCGGATTCGGAAAATTCCGTCAGAATTTTTTTTCCGGTTTCATAAGCTTTCTTATGGTTTCCGTCATAATAATATATTGACTGCTTAATAATCGCCAATTCAATATCGCCGCTGTATTTTTTTATCGCGGAGTCAATTATTTCTTCCGCCGCTTTAAATTGAGATTGATTGATAAGCAAAAAAGTTTTGTATGTCATAAAGGATTTGTTTTCCAAAATCAAAGGAGTGTTTAGAAAAACTAAAATCACGCATAAAAAAATTGAAAAAAATGAAATGAATTTATTATAGCCGTTTATAAAAATTTTTTTTCGCGAAAACGATTTTGAAAAAATTGCGTTCACAAGGAAAAATAATAGAGAAACCGCTAAAAATAAAAGTATAAGAAGTTGAAAATCAATATTTTTTATGTAACCGCCATTGTTAAACGTAAACAGAATAAAAAAAACATTGACCGCGGAATGCAGAAAATATCCTCGCCATATTGTTTGATATTTTTCATAAAGATAACACAGAACTATTCCCGAAATTATTCCGAAAGGAATCATCGCCGGTTCTATATGCAGAATTCCGAATACAATCGAAGACAGTATCGAGGCTTGAAAAAAACGGAATTTGACCCTTAACGCTTTATAAAAAAATCCTCTGAAAAATACTTCTTCGACGAACGGAATTATTCCGCCAAATATAATTAAAGATAAAAGAAGCGTTTTTGAAGAATTCGAATATAAAAGAAGCGGCAGAATGGAATAATTATTTGGAAACACCGAACCAGTGGCGAAAATATGTTTCAATGCCATCGTATTGAAAAAAACAAAAATTATAGCGAACTTCAATCCGTGAAAACAAGAAAAATAAATTTTTTCTTTGAATTTAATTCCGAGAACCGAAGGTTTCTGTTTATATTTTATTATTGCTATAAACCAGGCGGCCGCAAATAATATTAAACTGTTTGCGAAAGTTAATAGAATTGTAAGCAAAAAATATTTTTCGCTTTCAAGACCCTTATATTTGATTTGAATACTGTTGGTTATCAGATTTGCAAGCAGATAAATCAGCATAACATAAAACGCTTCCCATATTTTCCAGTAGACGACCGGTATAGGCAGCATTTCGATAAGTTTTTTGAATTGTTTTCGGGCTTCGGAAGTTATATGTTTTCCAAAATCAAGTTTGCAGTTAAAACATTCTTTGTCCGTCACAGACAAATCCGCGCCGCAATCCGGACATTTATAATTCCATTGTTCGATTATTTTTTGAAAATTCATAATTCTAAATTTTTTCTAAACTTCTTTCTTCTGCTAATTTTTTCATTTTATTATTAAATATTTCTCTGTCAATAGGTTTCGCGATATAATCGTCGCATCCGAGACTTAAAAATCTTTCCCGATCTCCTTTCATAGCGTTCGCAGTTAACGCGACGATATGTAGACTTTTGAATTTATCGCTTTCTTTTATAATCTTTAATACGCTCGCTCCGTCCATTACAGGCGTCTGCATATCAAGAAGCAATATATCGTATTTTTTTTGTTCAACATCTCCAAAGCGATTTTTCCGTTATCCGCCAAATCGCAGTATTCTCCGAGTTTTTCAGTTAAAGTCCGTATTAAAATCAGTTTTAATAAAAGGTTTAGCGTATTATCAAAAATATTTTTTTTAGCAAAAAAATTTTAATACTATGAATAGCTTTTCCGGTTTATCCGGATTAGTATCTTATCAATAAATTTCTTGCATATACGGCAAGAATATTTTTTGCGGCGCTTTGAAACCTATATAAATTACAGTGTCAAAGCGCTTTTTTTAATCCTCAACTTTTAAAAAGTCGAGGAAACCGTGAAACGATTTTCGAATATTGTATAAAACCGGATTTTAATTCGCGTCAACTTACTGTATAATAAAATGTCGGCGCCTGCAAATAAACGGCTTATTAGACAACTCTTAATCCGTCAACTTTTCAGCGGCTTTAAATCTGTCCGATTATACAATTTGCATAATTCTAAAAGCTGTTTTGATATTTCAGCGGTCAATTGATTTTTTTCGTATCTCCATTGCCAGTTTCCAGCCGCCGCCGACGGAACGTTCATTCTCGCCGAATTGTCGAGACCCATCAAATCCTGCATAGGAATTATGCAATATTTTGCCGAAGAAGCGATAGCGTATTCTATCATTTTCCAGCAGCAGTTTTTTTCAGAAATATCCGGAATATAGGAAGCGATTATATTTTTAGTTTTAACGTCTGAATTTTTATACCATCCGTATGTGGTTTCATTATCGTGCGTTCCGGTATAAACAACGCAGTTTCCGTTCAAATAATTATGCGGAAGATAATCGTTGTCCGCCGAATCAAAAGCAAACTGCAGTATCTTCATACCCGGAAGTTTGTAAGCGTCTCTGAATTTTTCAACTTCTTCTGTTATTATGCCAAGATCTTCGGCTATTATAAACGGATTTTTTAAAACTGAAAATAATCTGTTGAACAAATCATAACAAGGCGCTTTTATCCATTTTCCGTTAATCGCATTTTTTTCGGAAGCCGGAACCGACCAGTATGCTTCGAATCCTCTGAAATGATCTATTCTAACTCCGTCAAAAATATATAAAGAATAACCTATGCGTTTTAACCACCAATCAAATTCCGAGGTTTTGAAAGCATCCCAATTATATAAAGGATTGCCCCACAATTGTCCTGTTTCGCTGAAATAATCAGGCGGAACTCCGGCGACAAAAGAAGGATTGCCGTCTTTGTCAAGCAGAAAATAATTACGTTGAGACCAAACATCCGAACTGTCGAACGCGACAAATATTGGAGCGTCTCCTATTATTCTGATTTTTTTAGAATTGGCGTATTGTTTAATTCGCATCCATTGTTTAAAAAAAATGAATTGTAAAAATTTATGAAATAACACGCTGTCTTTCAGTTTAGTTCCGTAATGAACCAGAGCGTAATGATATCTCAATTTTATATCTTCCGGCCATTGATTCCAGCATTTGCCGTCAAAAAAAGACTTAAGAGACATAAACATCGCAAAATCGTTCAGCCACCATTTATATTCGTCGCAGAAATTTTCAAATCCGCTCATTATCGAGTGTCTGTCGTTTGAGATAACATTCTTGTAAATCTGGTATAATAATTGAAGTTTTGACGACGTCAGTCTGCCAAAATCTATTTTTGTTTTATTTGAATTACAAACGTAATTATTCCAATCCGACCTGTTTAGATAACCGAGTTCTACAAATTCTTCCATATCTATTATCCAAATATTTCCGGCAAAAGCGGAAAAACTTTGATATGGAGAATCGCCGTATCCGGTCGGTCCCAGCGGATTTATCTGCCATATTGTTTGCCCGCTTCTTTCAAGAAAATCAACGAATTCAAAACAGTTGCCGCCGAGCGTTCCGATTAAATCATTGCCCGGCAACGACGTGATATGAAGCAATACGCCTGAATGTTTTTCGTTTTTTTGTTTTTGAGGTTCCATATATTTGCTATTCCTTAAATAAAAATTTTTAAAAAAATCAATAATTTGAATACAATAAAGTTTTAGCGTAATCCGATACGGTCTTTTCCGACGAGTTGACTCCGTAATACAATATTTGTTTGCCTTCGTTTTCGCCGTATAATTTATATTTAGATAATATAAACCTGTTTATAAACGCGTTTTCGTCAAACATTCCAAGACACGCAATGTCGAAAAGTTTAGGCGCCGCGTTGACAAGATATTTATAACACGACATTCGCAATTCCAAATCGTCGTGAAAAAGAATTCTACGGATATAGCTTTTATTAAACTCGGGATTTAAAAATAATACCGGCAAAAGATGCGATATATAGGATGAATTATTTTTTCTCAAAAAAATATTCTCAATAAGCGTATGCTTGTCGGAATCATTTAGATTTACGGCGCATTCTATCCCCAGAACCGCTATAGAATCGTTTGAACTGTCCGCTGCGGACAAAATAATATCCTTAAAATTCAATTTGTATTTATATATCGCTTTAAGCGCTTCGATTTTTATTGAAATATTTTGCGATAAAGAATAAATATGTTCAAAAAAAAGTTTCGATTCAACGCCGAGTTTTGCCGCCGCGTTTATGGCGTCGGTTCGCGCGTCAATATCGTCGTATTGATTGAATTGATTTATTAAAACCTTGATTTTTATCGAAGCAGGAGCGTTTAAAACCTCTTTTGATATTTCGGAAACTTCAGTTTCTATAAAATATAATTCGTCAGTAATATCGTCTGAAATTACCGGAGCCCGCATAACCAGCAAAAAAGACAATAGAATAATTATATAACAATTCTCTTTATTTTTTTTTACAGATTTTTTCATTTCGATTTTTCATTATTTAATATTTTTTGTAAAAGTCGCCCAAAAAATAATTTGTTAGTCTGCCATAAACCATTTAATATTATAATTTCAAAGAATTAAAGTCAATAAAAAATTGTAACTTTATCGGTTGGAACAATTTCTGACTGCGCCGGACAAAAAGACAAAAGACTAAAAGACTAAAAGATAAAAAGTGGATAAAAATTTTATTTGTGTTTTTAGAATAAATATTATATTATAGAAAAAATAAATTATATAGGGAGATTTATAAATGGATTTTTTTATTAATGCGGCAAACGCAATGTCGGCTCCGGGCGGAGCAAAACCAGGGGCGCCGGCTCCGGGCGGATTTGAAACTTTCTTACCGTTCATTATAATCATAGCGGTATTTTATTTAATAGTTTTTCTACCGCAAAGAAAAGAAAAGAAGAAGAGAGAAACTCTTTTGCAGAACCTCAAACCGGGCGACAAAATTATTACCACAAGCGGAATTTACGGAGAGATATCAAAAATAGAAAATGATATTGTCTATGTGAAAGTAAGCGAGAACAACACAAAATTAAAAATGTTGAAATCGGCGGTTTCAATTGTTCTGGATGCAAACGAACAACTTCCTAAAAAGAATTAGATTTTAAGAAGGAAACGAAAATGGAAAAAGAAAAGATAATTAGTATTATCCGAGAAGCCGGAATAATCGGAGCCGGCGGCGCAGGTTTTCCAACAAATGTAAAAGTCAATGCAAAAGTCGATACTGTAATAATAAACGGCGCGGAATGCGAACCGCTTCTTTATAAGGATAAAGAAATTATGCGGTTGTATCCGGAAGAAATGGTATCCGGATTAAAGATAGTAATGGATATAACCGGAGCCGGAACGGGAATAATAGCGTTAAAATCAAAAAACAAAGAAGCAATCCCGAAACTTAAAGACATTTGTAAAAAGTATAAAGGCGTAAGAGTCGAGGTAATAGACGACGTATATCCTTCGGGCGACGAAGTGGTTTTAGTTTATGAAGTTACAAAGAGAATTGTTCCGCCTGCAAGCATACCGTTAAGCGTGGGATGCGTTGTATCAAACAGCGAGACTTTTTTAAATATTTATTATGCGGTTAAAAATAATCAGCCGGTAATAGAAAAATATCTTACAATAACCGGAGAGGTAAAACATCCGGTTACTATCAAGGTTCCCGTAGGAATTTCAATAAAAAACATATTGCAGTATGCCGGCGGAGTTACAGTAAAGGAACCTGCGTTTATAGACGGCGGACCAATGATGGGAAAAGTAATATTCGATGAAAATTCAGCGGTAACGAAAACGTCTGCCGGATATATAGTATTGTCAAAAGACCACCCATTAATAATAAGAAAGACGTTGCCCCCCGAATCCGCTCAGCGAATTGGCAAGAGCGCATGCGATCAATGTTCATACTGCACGGAATTTTGCCCGAGATATTTGCTTGGACACGACGTTCGTCCTCATATGGTAATGCGGTCGCTGGGTTTGACTGGAAAACAGTATAAAGCCGTTTCCAACTGGTCGCTTGTATGCGTAGAATGCAAACTGTGCACTTTTTTTTCCTGTCCTGAAATGCTGTATCCCGGAGAGTCGTGCGGAATATCAAAAAGGGAATTGGCAAAAGAAGGCGTAAAATACGTTATGCCGAAAGATAAGGTTTTGAAAGCGCATCCGATGCGGGAGTTCAGAAAACTTCCCACAAAACGTCTGGTTGAAAGACTTACCTTGACGCAATATGATAAAGCGGCTCATTATGAAAATTTTGAAATCAAACCGAAAGAAGTAACGATAATGTTGAATCAGCACATAGGAGCTCCGTGTTCGGCTATTGTCAAACATGGCGACGCGGTAAAACGCGGTCAGACAATAGGGAGAACAGCCGAAGGAAAAATGGGCGCTTCGGCTCATTCGAGTATAGACGGGAAAATATCTGAAATAACAAATACGTATATCAAAATAAAAAAATCTTAATCAAGAGAGTGAATATATATGCAAAATGCAATCGGATTAGTTGAAGTATCAAGTATTTCTCAGGGATTTTTAGTTGTCGACGAGATGCTTAAAGCCGCCGAAGTGGAATTGCTGATAGCGAGGTCAATATGTTCAGGCAAACATATAACTTTAGTGCGCGGCGAGGTCGGCGCGGTAAAAGCGAGCGTTGAAACCGGAATCAGAACCGCGGATTTTGCGTTAGTTGACAGCATAATAATTCCAAATATTCACGAATCTGTTTTTCCCGCGATACGCGGATTAAACGTAATCGAGAATCCGGACGCGCTTGGAATAGTGGAAAGTTTTTCAATTTCATCTTTAATTGAAGGAGCGGATGCGGCGGTAAAAGCGGCGCAGGTTGAACTTATAGAAATCAGGTTGGCGATGGCGCTTGGCGGCAAAGCGTTTTTTACAATAACCGGAACGGTTGCTGACGTGAAAGCCGGCGTTGAAGCGGCAAAAAATTTGATTGGAGAAAAAGGACTTCTTGTGAACGCCGTAGTAATCCCGGGTCCGCGTCAAGAGATATACAGAGAAATTTTATAAGTTTATTTATTTGTTTAAAAAATGGATGAAATAACAATATTAAACTATTTATTAGAAGAAACCCAAATTAATAAAGACCAGTTTGACGACATACTGAAAATATTTAACAAATCAAATAAAACAATAGTTGAAATAATAGAAGAGGAAGGAATTTTAAAAGAGGAACAGGTAATAAGGATTATTTCTCAAAAAATAAATATCCCTTATATAAACCTGACTTTTTCTTTGATAGACAAAAATGTAATGTCATTAATTCCCGAAGAAGACATAAAATCAAAAAATATTCTTCCGATTTTCAAGATTCAAAACAATCTCACTGTAGGCATGGTCGATCCCACCGATTTATATTTGCTTGACGAATTGAAACAAATAACAAATTTAAATATTTGTCCGGTATTAATTTCGCGCAGTAAATTGAAAAATGTAATATCCCAATACTTTGGAATACAGGACTATATGAGCGATTTGATCAATCAGCTTAAAGGACAGATAGGAATCGAGAAAGAGGAAGAAAACTATGTGGATTTATCAGAAGCCGCCGAGGAAGCGCCGATAGTAAAACTTGTTAATTTGATAATAGAACAGGCGGTTATAGACAGAGCTTCGGATATTCATATCGAACCGCAACCTACGCGGCTGCGTATAAGATATAGAATCGACGGAATACTCCACGAAATTCCGTCGCCGCCAAAACAATTCGCTTCTGCGGTTATATCAAGAATAAAGGTTTTATCGCGTCTTGACATATCCGAAAAAAGGACTCCGCAGGACGGAAGGATTAAAACTAAAATTAATGATAAAGATATAGACATAAGAGTTTCTTCGTCTCCGGCAATATTCGGCGAGAAGATTGTTATGAGATTATTCGATAAAATGCAGATGCTTAACAACGTGGAAAATCTCGGGCTGGAAGAAGACACTAAAGAAAATTTGATAGATATTCTAAAAAAAAATACGGGCATACTGCTTGTTACGGGACCAACAGGCAGCGGAAAAACAACAAGTTTATACGCCGCGTTATCGCAGCTTGATTCGTTGAAAAAGAATATCGTTACCATTGAAGATCCCGTTGAATATCAGCTTGAAAATATAAATCAAATTGAAGTGAATCCAAGAGTAGGATTGACTTTTGCAAACGGATTGAGGTCTATACTCCGTCAAGATCCTGATATTATGATGGTGGGCGAGATAAGAGATTACGAGACTTCTGAAATAGCGATACGTTCGGCTCTTACCGGACATTTTGTTTTGAGCACGCTTCATACAAACAACGCGCCTGATTCGCTTACAAGACTTATTGATATGGGTATAGAACCGTATCTAATCGTATCCACGCTGCAGGCGGTTCTCGCCCAGAGATTAGTAAGAGTTTTATGCAAGGACTGCAGAGAAACGTTTATTCCTCCCGTTGAATTTGTTAAAGAACTCGATCCTTCGGCGGATTATTCCAATATGACTTTTTATACAAGCCGCGGTTGTAAAAGCTGTAAAAACACCGGATATAAAGGCAGAATAGGCGTTTTCGAATTTTTGATAATGAACGATGAAATAAGGCGGCTCGTTTTGAAAAAAGCGCCTGCCGAGGAAATAAAACAAGCCGCGGTTAATAGCGGAATGAGGACGCTTAAACAAGACGCGCTATTAAAAATAAATTCGGGATTAACAAGTTTAGACGAAGTGTTGAACGTTCTTTACGGTGTTTAATTAATGAAAAAATACAAGGTTCGGTTTATAGACGGTTCAGGCGTTAAAAAAGAAGAATCGATTTTTTTTGAAAACCAAACTAAGATAGCGGAATACGCCGCCGCAAACCAATTGTATGTTTATCAAGCGATAGATTTAACGGCTTCCGAATTAAAAACCAATTTAAAAGAAATAAAAACAAAACCTAAAAATCTGATGCTGTTCACATGGCAGCTTGCGGTAATGCTGAATTCTGGTTCTATGATACTCGAAAGTTTGAAACTTATAAACAAACAATTCAGCGATGTTGAATTCAGAGGCGTTATATCTCAAATAATATTTAAAATTGAAAACGGACAATTATTTTCGGCGGCTTTGTCCGATTATCCCAATATTTTTTCATCGACTTTCATAGCTGCCATTAAATCGGGAGAGGCGAGCGGAAAACTTCCGGAAGTTCTCGATAATATATCGAGTTATATTGAACGCAGGGAAACGTTGAAAAACAAACTTAAAACAATACTGATTTATCCTTCGGTTTTATTTACGGTGGCGGTTTGCGGGATAATATTTTTATTGATGTTCGTATTGCCGAAATTTGTGAGAATATTTAGTTCGCTTGGAATTACGTCCGCCACTATAAACATATTGACTACATTGACAGGATTTCTTGAAAACTATGCGTTTCCATTTTTAGCATTAATCGTATTAGCGGCAATAATCGTTTATGCGTCCGCAAAGATATTTAATAAAAGAGATTTTTTCGATATGCTGATTTTGAAAATTCCATTCATAGGAATTCTCGTAAAAAAAGTCAATATATCGTTTTTCGCCAATACTTTGCAGATACTTTTAGACAGCGGAACCCCTATAGCTCAAGCCGTGATTATTTCCGCCGAAACAATGCCGAATATTTATATATCGAAAAGAATTCTCAAAATTATTCCCAATGTCGAGAACGGCGAACCTTTAAATAAATGCCTTGAGAAAACCGGTCAGTTTTCCGATATAGCGCTTCATATGATATATGTGGGCGAAAATTCGGGAACGTTAACCGATATGCTCGGCAAAGTGAATAATTTTTATAATAGAGAAGTCGAGTATACCGTAACAGAAACGCTTGCTATTGTCGAACCCGCGATATTGGTTTTGCTTGGAGCCATCGTATGTATGATAGCAATCTCCATATTTCTACCGATAAACGATTTTATCAGCGCTATGCATAGAAGATAAAATTCTATTTGTTTTTATCAAATCTGGATTTTATAATATAAATGGAAAAAACAAAAATAATCGCCGCGAACGCGATAGTTTTATAATCCATTGAACCGTATATTTCAGAAGACGGAGTAAAGTAGATTATTTTATACGGGGCGGATTTATAGTTGCGGATAAATACCATATAATCCTTGATTTTTGTTTGACCCTCAAAATTTTTTTCTAATAATTCGTCAAGTTTTGAAGATATGTTTTTTGGTATGGCGGATTTTAAAAGTTTTAATTCTTTATCGGATGATTTTATCAGAGCCGGATGCGCAATGATTTGTTTGTAGTTGTTTACGATGAGGATTTCTCCGTATTCGCTATTGGCTCTGAAATCAGCAAGAAGGGAGTTGAGAAAATCAAGCGTCAAGTCGGCTGAAACTGTTCCCAAAAAATTTTGGCCGCCGTAGACGGGTTTTGAACAGGTTATCATCATTCCTTTTCCGGCGGTGTCGATGTAAGCCGGAGTCCAGAATAATTTTCTCAACGGATTGTTTTCAGGCAATCCGAATTTATAAAATTCGAGCGTAAGAAGTTCGGCAATATAATGATAAATTTCTTCGGGTTTGGAGGAAATAGAATTCGAATGTTCCCATGGATAAATATTAATGAATTCATTTTTAGAAACGTAATAAGCCCATACTACGTTTGGGAGCGAATCCACAGCCGCTCTAAAAATATTGTTTAGACCAAGCGCCATTTTAATTTCTCTGTAATACTGACGATTGCGCCTTTTTAACGAACCGGTTCCCCGCAGATTGCCTATCATCTCTTTTGAATAGGGCAAAGGAAAAAAATCCAGAGTATAAAAAATTTTTTGTTGTTGGGGAATTTTAGTTTCCTTTGCGATTTTAATTAATCTGGTAAATTCGTTTTCTTTGGGGTCCAACAAATAAAAGGTTTCGGCGGATTTTTGAAAAGAATCGACGTAACCCGAGCAGGTTTTAAAAATATGTTCGGATTGAATTAAGGTTTTATCGAGATTACTTGAAATCGAAAAAATTTGTAATTTATACTGATGTATGTATTCGTAAGCGGAAAAAGCTAAAAATATCAATGTTAAGAACAAATAAAAGAATTTTTTTGAAGAATTTTTAGGGGAAACGCTTGCGTTTTCCGAAATGTTTTTATTATTCAAGTTTTGTTGTTCGCTCATAAAAGTATCCGGTTATTAAAAAAATTTTCTATTCGGGTTTATTTATAAAAACCGTTAAAAGGGTTAATAAATAAACGATTTGTTTCATATTTGTCTTTTATAAACCCAGCAAAAAAATTGCCGGGTTATTTATATATAAATATTGAGATTAAATTTTAAAAGAAGAAACTTTTGAATCATACGGATTGAAAATATTATATCCGACAGGAATATAAGAATAAGATTCGTAACTGTTTACCGGAAGAGAAAATAAATCCACCGGGGTTCTTAAATATTCGGACAATTCATTTATCAAAATATTGCTTAATCCTTTTTGTCCGGACAACGTATTTTCAAGAAAATTCAAATTTGTATTAATTGCTTGTTCAAGTTTATTTTGTTCCGTTGATAAAGACCTGTTTTTAAAATCGACGGATATTCCGATTTCTAGTAAAGCGCCTGAAACCGGTTTTAACGAATTAAAAATATCGTCAAGGGTTTTTTGAGAGTGGGCGTCGTTTAGAGATTTTAATTCGCCGATAAAATCCGAAGCGTTTGAAACAAAAGATGAAATAATGAATTTGATATAATTGGTATTTTTAGAGATATCGATATTTTGATTTGAGGAATCCTTTGAATTAAGTCTTATCAGAACATTGTAATCATCAAGGATAATTTCGTTTGATTCGGATGTTATATCTTTTCCGTTAACCGTTATTGAAGCGTCTCTGCCGGATTGAATAACATTAGAGTTAGGCATAAATAAAGATTGAAGTTCTCCGACAATATCGGTTATCATGAATTTTCCGGATTCTCCGGTCTCATTGGAAAAAATGTATAAATGTTTTTTTGACGAATTGATATCGTCAGTTTTAACCGAGGCGGTAACTCCAAAATCTTTTTCATTTATAGCGGAAGCAATTTTATTTAAAACCGAAGAATATTTTTCGTTGTTAGAAAGGTTTACCGAAATAAGCGTATTGCTTTTATCATTGCTTATACTGAAAAGATAAGTTCCGCTTTGAACCGCGAAATTGTCGGTTCCGGTTACGTCGGCGCCTTGAACAATATGGTTTTGAGCCGTCTGGTTGATTTGTAAAGAGAAACCTCCTTTAGAAAGAGGCGACGTAATAATTTCAGCGGAACCGCTGTTATTCGACACTAAAGAATTATAAATAAAATAAGCGGATTCCGGAGAAGCGAGAAGACTTGCAGATTCAATTATATTAACGGCTTTATCGTAATTTTCAGGAGACACCATATTATCGCGGACATAATTTGTATTGAAAGATTTTAAAATCGAAGGAGATATAAAAGGATTTGCTTCAGGATTAATGGAAAGACGTATTGAATTTTTATAAGAAGAATTTTTTTCCGGTTCGGCGACGGGGCTGTATAATTCGTAAGATTTTTTTATTTGAGAAACGGAATTAATTAATTGTAATCTTGAGTTCATTATTTTTCTTCCTTGATTTTAATAAAATCAAAAAAAATAGTCCATTATTTTTCTTCATATATAATATAGCGCAAAAATTGGTTGAAGTCAAGGGTATTCTGAAAAAATTTGCAAATAATTCTTGACAAAATACGGGTATAAGTGTATTATTTTTAAAAAAACTTACTTTAATATTCAAAAAAAGTAGGTGGGTTTATTCTAAACCCACTTTTTTTTTGGGGGTAAAAAATGGCAAGCAAAAAAAAGAACGGTTTGAAATTATTGGAAACAATCGATTTGCTGAACAACGAAAAAGGAATTGAAAAAGAAATAATATTTGATTCGCTTGAAGAAGGTTTGGCGCGCGCGTATGAAAAAGTAAATAACGACGATTTTGATATAAAAGTCAATATTGACCGGGAGACCGGAGAAATAAATTATTATCAGATATTGACGATAGTGGATAAACCGGAAGACAAAGATTTTGAAATAAGTTTAAAAGAAGTTCAAAAATATAATCCTCAGGCTGAAATCGGGGATACGGTTCAAGTTTTATTAAAAAAAGTCAATGATATGTCGAGAATCGGAGCTCAAATAAGCAAACAGATATTCAGTCAAAAATTGAAAAGCGAAGAACGAAATATTTTATACAACAGATTTATCGACAAAAAAGGAGAAATAATGACCGGCGTAATTCAGCGGAAAGCCGGAAACACATATTTTATTGGAATAGACGGAAGCAAAATCGACGTAATACTCGGATTTAAAGATCAGATACCAAACGAAAATTATTCGATAGGACAAAAAATAAGTTTTTATATAGTCGACATAAAAAAAGATATGGGCAGTTCGGCAAAAATCATAGCGTCGCGGACTCATTCGGAATTTGTCAGAAAATTATTTGAACGGGAGATATCCGAGGTGTTTGATAGAACAATAGAAATAAAGAATATTTCAAGAGATCCCGGATACAGATGTAAAATCGGAGTTGTAAGTCACGATACAAACGTAGATCCGGTAGGAACTTGCGTCGGCAACAGGGGCAACAGGATTCAGTCGATAGTGAGAGAATTAAATAATGAAAAAATAGACGTTATACCATACGACCCATCAGCCGAAGTTTATATAAAAAATTCGTTGAAACCGGCGCAGGTGGAAAGCGTTACCGTAAATTTAAGCGAAAAAGCCGCTATAGTGGTAGTTCCAAAAGACCAATATTCATTGGCTATAGGAAGGAACGGTCAAAATGTGAGACTGGCGGCAAAATTAACCGGATTTAAAATTGACGTAAAAACAGAAAACACTATGTCAAATGAACAGGCATTGAAAGAAGCGGAAGCGTTATTTACCAATAAAGGCGGTAAACCAGCCGAACCTGAAGAAGCTCCGGTTAAAGCTGAAAAACCCAAAACCAAAACAAAAAAAAGCGCCGATAAAAAGACAAAAGAATAATTTATAAAGATAAATAGCGTTAGATTCCGGAGGTTATTATTGTATAATGAGAATATATGATATAGTTAAATTCATTAAACCTGAAATATCTTCAAAAGATATTATGGAGTATTTGGCGACTAAAGGTTTAAAAGCGGCGGCTTCAAGTAATGCGACTCCGGAAATGATAGCGCTAATAAAAGAGAAATATAATGTTTCCGACGAAGTTTCAATAGATTCTCAAAAAGGCGATTCAAAATCAAAATCAATATCAAAAAGTTCGAGTTCAAAATCCAAATCAAAGGCTTCTCCGTTTATTTTGATAAAAAAAGAAAAAAAAGAGCCGCCGGCTCCGCCGCAAATTGAACCGGTTCAAGTTACAAAAATAACTAAGATTGAAAAAAGCGAACCAGTAGTAGAAGCTAAAGAAAAAATTGATATAAAAGAAGTTATTAAGGAACCGTTTCCTTCGGTTCGCGAAACTCCGCCGGTTAAATCCGAAACGGTCGTTTCGGAACCTGAAAAAAAAGAAGGAGTTCGCGCAGAATCAATACAGGAATCCGAGGATCGCAAAGGATTAAAAGTAGAAGAACAAAAAACCGAACAGGCTCCGGTTGTAAAACCGCATCAGGAACCTGTGGAAGATAAAAATAAATCAAACATAAAACAGCGTATTTTTTCAAAAACAGGCAAATTCGGCGTTCAGCATAAACCGCAACAGCCGCAGCAGAAACAGCCTTCGGGAGCTCAAACGGAAAACAAAAGCAAACCGCCGCTTGGTCCGCTTGGCTTAAAAGAAATGGACGTTGAAAAACTCAAATTCGTAGAGAAAACCGAAGAAGAAAAAGTATTAGAGAAGAAAAAGTTTGTCAAGAAAGATTTACAACAAATAACGCAGGCTATTCAAAGTATAAGCAAAAGAAAAAATAAGAAAAAATCCAAATTATTAAAAATGTTAAAGAAAAAAAAGATAGCCGAGCGGCTTGCGGACGAGCAGGAACAGGAATTAAAATCTGAACGCTATATACGCATAACGGATCCCACAACTATTCAGGAATTATCTCAAAAGAGCGGAAAATCCGTTAATGATATAATAAAATTTTTAATATCAAACGGAATGCTTGTAACGGTAAACCAGAAAATCGACGCTGATACGGCCGAGATGATAGCTGCGGAATTCGGATTTGGAGTAGAGATAGAAAAATTATTTGGCGATATTGAAAAAGAGGAAAACGCTGAAAATAATCAATCGGTTCAGAATACAGTAAACAGGGCGCCCGTAGTAACAATAATGGGGCACGTCGATCACGGAAAAACCACTCTTCTTGATGAAATTAGAAAATCGAAAATCGTAGATACCGAGACCGGCGGAATAACGCAGCATATCGGAGCATATAAAATAATTTATAAAGAAAAACCGATAGTTTTTCTCGACACTCCGGGTCATAAAGCGTTTTCATCAATGAGATCGCGCGGAGCGAATATTACTGATATCGTTGTATTGGTAGTAGCCGCAGACGACGGTTTAATGCCGCAGACAATAGAGGCAATTAATCATACGCGCGCCGCTAAAGCTCCAATAATAATAGCGATAAATAAAATCGATAAACCGAATATAAATATTGATAAAATAAAGCAGCAGCTTGCGGAACGAGATTTGCTCGTGGAATCCTGGGGCGGTTCGATATTGTCCTGCGAGTTATCCGCATTAACAGGAAGCGGGATAGATAATTTGCTTGATACCATCATATTGCAGTCTGAAATGATGGAACTGAAATGCAATCCGGATATAAAAGCGTCAGGAGCCGTTGTAGAGGCGTCTCTCGACAAGGGATTAGGGCCTTCTATGACGGTTTTAATTCAAAACGGGACATTGTATTCGGGCGATTCTTTTGTCGCCGGAGTATATTCCGGAAAAGTAAGAGTTATGTATGACGATTTAAATAATAAAATAGACGTTGCCGGTCCTTCGACGCCGGTAAAAATAATAGGCAGCGAAGACGTCCCTGAAGCCGGAGATCCTTTTAATTCGGTTGAAGACGAGAAAATCGCAAGAGAAATCAGCGAGAAAAGGAATATAATAAAAAAAGAATCAGAAGACAAAAAAATAAAGAGATTATCGCTTGAAAGTTTGTATTCGGAAATCGGCAAAAAAGACATAAATATGTTTAATGTTATTTTGAAAGCTGATGTGCGCGGTTCCGTGGAAGCGATTCACTCTTCGTTAAAAGAAATCGGGAACGATAAATTGAAAGTCAATATAATACAGGAAGGAGTGGGAGCTATAACCGAATCAGACGTAACGCTTGCCAGCGCGTCGGATGCGATAATTATAGGTTTTAAAGTAAGGCCGGAATCGATAGCCAGCGCGCTAGCCAAAAAAGAAAATATTGAAATAAGATTATACGATATAATTTATAAACTGCTTGACGAAGTTAAAGCCGCAATGACCGGAATGCTGGATTCGGTTATAGAAGAAACCGTAACTGGAAAAGCGGTTGTAAAAGAAGTGTTCAGAATTTCAAAACTTGGAAAAATAGCAGGAAGTTTAGTCACTGAAGGAAAAATAGTTTATCCGGGTTTTGCTAAACTCGTTAGAGATAATATTATGCTGTATAACAGTAAATTGTTTTCTTTGAAACATTATAAAAACGAAGTCCGCGAGGTTGCCGCAGGTCAGGAATGCGGAATAGGTTTTGAAAACTACGAGGACATCAAAGAAGGCGATATTATCGAGTGTTATGTAAAAGTGGAAAAAAAGCAAGTGTTATAATTTAATGTTCGTAAATACGATTCATAAATTAGCCGCTTTGTATTATAGAGTATTTTATAAAATAGCGTCGAAATTTTGTAAAATAGTTTTTGTAATATCCGATTCTCATTCAGCAATTAATTCAGATATATTGAACCGAATAAAAGATTTACCGGGAACTTCCTTAGTTCATTGCGGCGATTGGTCTGCAATCGAAGATTATAATGAAATAAAAGGACTATTTCCGGATTTATACGGAGTATGCGGAAACACAGAAACGAATGAAATAGAAAAAAAACTTCCGGAAAGACTTGAATTTGAAATAAACGGTTTTAAAGTTATTGTTATTCATGAGATAGACAGTTATAAAAAATACGTTGTCAAAGCGGAAGAAACCGGAAAAATATTGGCGCTGCATGGACATACGCATCATCCTTCTAAAAAGAAAATAAAGAAGGCTTATTTTTTTAATCCGGGTTCGTGCGGACCAAAACGGTTTTCAAATGTTCCGCCTTCGTATGGAGTTGTTTATTTTTTTAAAAGACATTTTATAATGTCATTGCATAGAATATGGTTTCGCGAAACAGAAAACTGATGAACTCGCTTAAATTAGCGGGAGAAATTTTTCCCCGCGAATAGTCGCGAATTAACGCGAATAAAGACTAAAACGGAAAGAGTATTTGAAAATAAATAAGAAATATGGGGTTTAGAGATTAAGGTATTGAAAAAAGATTCGTTAGATTTGTCTGATTCGCGGTTTTTTTACCACGAATTGAACGAATAAAAAAATTAAAAAATCATTTAAATTAATAAAACTGGATTTATAAAAGTAATTTTGAATTCTAAAGAAATAATTTAAAAAATGATTTTGAATTATTCGCGTAGATTAGCGTAAATTAGCGGGAGAAATTTTTCCCCGCGAATAGTCGCGAATTAACGCGAATAAAGAAAAACCCAAAAAATATTTTATTAGAAATATAAAATAATTTTATTGGCGGTTTGAAACCTTTTTAAATCACTTATACTTTTCCGATGAAATTCGGATTAGGGATTGTGAAATATTATGTCGAAATTTTCCGAATTGAAACGCAATGCGATAGATACTTTTATAAGTTCGTATCTAATCCAGTTCATATCAAAATTTATCAGTATAATAACCCAACTGATAATAGCCCGTTTTTTTTTATCAACCGAGGAATTCGGAATATTTTTATATGTTTTTTTTATTTTTTCAATCGTAAATAATTTAAGGGATTTAGGAATTTCGACTCAGGTTATTAGACAGAAAATAATAGATTACCCATTGATAAATTCTTTGTTCTTTGTTTTGTCGGCGGCGATAACCGCAATTCAGATAATCTATGGATTAATAATTTATAAAAGTAATCCCGCATATTCAAAAGCTTTGATTATAATGTCTTTAAGTTATATTCCTACCGCTATAGGTTCTGCCCCTTCGATTTATTTCATCCAGAATCTTCTCATAAAAAAAACGTTGCCGGCAAGGGTATTTTCAATGTTGACTTATTTTTTCGGAGCCGTAGGATTTTCGTATTACGGATTTGGCGCGGCAGGTTTGGCGCTGGCGAAATTTTTTCAAAGCTCAGTATTCGCCGTTATGATATGGATAAAAGCTGCGGGTTTGATAAAAGTGAATTTTAAAATCGGCGGAACGCGCGGAATAATAAAGGAAAGTTACAAATTTTTTATCAACGATAATCTTGGTTTGCTGACAATGGAAATTTATAATTATGTAATAAATAATTTCGTGTCGGCGGCTTCGCTCGCTATTTACAGGGCGGCTTATTCGCTTGTTGATATTCCGGTTAATATAATTGAACAAGCGTTTTATAAAGTGGCGTATCCTATGTTTTCAAAGCTTGCGGGAGATAAAGAAAAATTATTGAACGCGTATTCTTTTTTAACTATAATACTTTTTTGCGTCGAAGTTCCGTTATATTTTTATATTTTTTTCAATAGCGATTTGATTATATATTTTACTTACGGTTCGAAATATTCCACATCGTCAGAAATGATAAGATGGCTTGCGTTTGTTCCCATATTCACTCCGTATACGACTTTTGGAATAGAGTTGTTCAAATCGTTGAAGAAAGACAATTGGTTGTTGACTTACATATTCGTAGGTTCGTTTTTAATTATTTTATTTTCATTTATATTCACCGCAAAATACGGAATAAAAGGAACAGCCGCGGCAAACTATTTAGGATTAAATTATTTTATAATCTATTATTTCATCTATAAAAATTTTAAAAAACACTTTTTTTATATTATAAAAAAATTGTCGTTTATATATTTGCTGCCTGGAATAATATTTTACGCCGCGTCTGATTTGGACGTTAAATTTGGATTTATTAAATCAATAGTAATTTGGGTTGCTGATTTCGCAAAACCTTATTCTGAAGAGTTATACAGGAAAATTTCCGATTTGAATTTAAAACTCGATTTAATTTCGCAGGGAATATATCAGTTTGGATTATTGCTTATTATATTTGCGGTTTATTATTTTTTTATTTATAGAAGAATGAAAACCGAACTTAATATAAAAATTTAATCGCGGGGTTGTGGAACAAATAATATATGAAAAAAATAATGTTGCGGCCGGCGGATATGTCGGTTGAAATTATGGAAACTCTTATTTCTAAGAATTTGGTTAAACCTTTAAGACCTTCTGAAAAAGCAATGTCTTTAAAACCTAATTCCGGCAATTGCGCGGATTTGATTTATTCTTCGGATATACAATACGGCTCGCATAAATTAATCTGCGTCGCCTTGAATTCTTCGGCGATAAGATTAAATTCGCATCCGGATAATGAAGAGTTTATTTTATTGAATCCGGCGGGCGTGGAATATAAACCGTTGTATTTGATAATAAGTTTAATTCCGCATAATGAATTACAGAAAAAAATTGACGATGAAGAATTATGCGAATTGGATTTGCTCGCTATTAAACTTAAATTTAACGATCCGGCGCTATCTTTTTTTACAATGTTAAAATATACGGTTCACTGCGAGGTTACCGATTTATCCGCGGGACAATATCCGGTTTTTTTTGTGACAGAACCGACTTTATTAAAACAGAACTTTATCAACGTTAAAGATTATTCGGTTTCTTTATTAATATAACCTTAAGCCGCATTCGCGGAAAAGCTATTAATCTTATCAAAAATATTCTTGATGAATTGCAAGAATATTTTTGATAAGACATCTAAAAACTGTCGACATGATAATATTTTTTTAAAATTCTAATTCCAAAGAAGACTTGCCCGCAATTCTTTTGTTGTTTTCTTGATTCTTGTTGAAAGTATTTTGTTAAAATTTTTCATTATTTTATATCCGATATTTGAATTCGAATCCATAAGTTTATTCAAATCGTTTATCGAGATTTCAAGAAGCGTAGATTCTTTAACGGCTATTGCCGAAGCTGAACGAGGAGCTTTGTCAATCAAAGCGAATTCTCCGAAGACCTGACCTTCTTCAACAGTGTGAACTGAAGCCTTGTCGCTTTTCATCTGAAGCTGGATTTCAATTGCGACTCTTCCTTTCATTAAAATATATAAGGCGTCGCTTTCGTCCCCTTCTTCAAATATAGATTCGCTTTCATCCATTTTTTTTGTTTTGCAAATCGTTTCTATAAGTTTTAATTCTTCGTCCGTTAATAAATTGAAAATTTCGTTTTTTTTTATTAAATTGATATCCATATTTTTTCCTCCGTTTTGATAATTTGATTATAATTCTTCGACAACGACTTTTGCTATAGAATTAATTGAACCCGCCGCGTTAAGGAGACCTTCGATCGCGTCAAGAAAAATTGAGCTTTGAGAAACCGAAGTCTTTTCGTCGCTTCTTAACGAGGTAAAATATTCTTGATGTATCTTTTTTCCGAGTCTCTGTAATTTTGCGTATAAAAGTCCTACGCTTTCAGCTTCTTCCAATTTTCTGTTTTCAAAAGCGCTCATAGTCATTTTAAATAATTCGCCGATTTTGCCGCTTAAGTTTTTAAGATGTTCGAGTTCTTTTTGATTAATCTGAATATTTCCTTCGATAGCTTTATTTGCTTGATGCAAAACGTTTTTAACAAGAATGTCCCCCATAGTTTCAAGATAGCTTGTAACATACATCTGCGCCATATTCTGTTTTGACTGTTCTTCGTCTAAACCTATTTTTCCGATATTGCTTAAATATTGTCTTATAGCTTTGTCAAGCGTGTCAATTTTATCGTCTTCTTTCAATACTTTTGCGGCAAGCTCTTCGGATTTTTTTTCAAAAACCTGAGGAATCAGTTCAATCATACCGGCCGCGATTCCGCCCATCCGGATTAATTCTTTTCTCGACATATCAAGCGCGACGTCGGGATTGTTGTCAAATCCTTCGACAAGATATTGCGGCGCAAAAATATTTTTTTCAGATTCGCTTTCAGGAATTATCGCGTAAATTAATTTTGCTATTAATTTTACGAAAGGCAGAAAAACAAGAACGCCAAACGTGGCGCATAATGTGTAAGTGTTGGCAACCTGACGCGGAAACGATTCGGACCCGAAAAATTTTGTCATAGCTATGACTGCGTCGTCGATGTAATTTATAAAAATAGAACAGGCTAAAACTGCGAGAACCGCGCAAATCGAATTGGCTATAGCGGTCCGTTTTCCGTTTTTGTTTGCTCCGAGAGAAGCTAATAGAGCGGTGGCTGAAGTTCCTATCATAGCTCCGAGAACAAGCGGAACCGCGGTTTCAAGATTAATAAGATTTTGTTCGGCAAAAGCTATGCATAAACCTACTGTAGCCGCGCTCGATTGAATGACGGCTGTAAATACTAAAGAAAAAACAATTGCCAATAATGGCTGCGAACTTAATTTCAATAGCATAGCCGTGAAATCAGGATACGAACGCAACGGCTTCATAGCGGCAGACATAATTTCCATTCCGTAAAATAAAAATCCGAATCCTATTAGGATTGTTCCTATTTGTTTCACTTTCTTTTTACTTGAAGCTATCATCATTATAAAACCGGCTATTACGAGCAGCAACGCGTAATCTGCAATCTTAAACGCAATCAATTGAGCGGTGACAGTAGAACCTATCCTCGACCCCTGCATTACCGCTATTGCCTGAGCCATTGTCATTAGCGTCGCGCTTACAAACCCCACGCACATTGCGGTAGTCGCGCTTGAACTTTGAACCGCGGTCGTGGCGAATATTCCGGTAATATAACCGGATATTGAATTTTTTGTGAATTTCGATAATATCTCTTTCATCTTATCGCCGGCTACATTTTGCAATCCGTCGGCGCCAAGTTTCATACCATACATAAATACGCCCAATCCACCTAAAAGTCCTACGATTACCATTATATACCACGTTTTCGACATAACGTTTATTTTTATATTAACAGGTTTTATTTCAGGATATTCGGCTATAAATGCGGTTATTACATAATCGCCGGATTTTTCTATTTCAGTCAGCGCAGTTGCGGCTAATCCATCGGCGCCTGTTTTAATTTTATCTGTTGTGATTTTAGCTTTATCGCCTTTTGAAGGATAAGTTGATAATCTGAATATTACATTTATATTGTTTGTTGAGCAGTCTATTCCGCTTACTCGAACTTTTATGTCCTTAACATCTTCGCCGACTTTCCCGCTTAATAAAGATGTTCCTTTTAAATAGGATTCATTTTCTAATATTATATTTCCGCTATTTTCTTCAGCATGCAAATTTAAGATAAAAACAAATGCAAACATCAAAAAACCCATCGCAATTTTTTTTCTTAACATAACGCACCTTTTTTATAAATAAAAAATTATATCATTATTGTTGAAAATATATATTTGAAAAAATAAATTGTCAATTGAATTATTTCCGTTAAAATTTACCGGATTATTTTATCTAAAAAAGAAGAATTTCGAGGCGTATAAACTTTATTTTAACATTAGAAAATATAACCTTCCAAAATGTTTCTGATGACCTGCAATAATTTCGCTTTGCGGTCCAAAACCGGTAAATATATCGGTTCTTCCAGGACCTACAATCGCGCCGCCCGTATCTTGATTGAATACAAATCTAAAACATTTTTTCCATTCAAGGATATTATTATTATCGTCGAAGACAGGTTTAAAAGTTTCAATGAAACACAAAGCTCCTTTAGGAAAAATTCTTGAATCAAGAGCGATGCTTCTTAAAGGAGTTAAAGGAACTTCAATATTTCCAAGAGGTCCTTCGTCGACTTTTCTAAAAAAAACGTAACTTGGATTATAATTAAAAATGTCCCGGACTTCTTCAGGATGCGTATTAAGATATGTCCGGATAGACTGCATAGAAACGTTATCTTTAGACAAAGCTTTTTTCTCAATCATATATTTTCCAATAGGTTTATAAGGATGTCCGTTTTCGTCGCAATAATTGATGCGCATTGAATCTCCATTGTCAAGATTAACTATTCCAGAGCCTTGAATTTGAAGAAAGAAAATATCGATTAAACTGTCGCACCAGACGATTTCAAGATTTTTGTTTTCCAGTTTTTTTTCAAAATCAATTTCGTCTCTGGTATAATATGGAACAATACTTTTTTCGTTTCCGATTCTGCATCGCAATTGTTTAGGAGCTCCTGCGTCTTTGATTTTGGAATAAATTGGAAATCGGGAGAGTTCAATTTTATATAAATCGTCCGGCTTAGAATAAATAGGATATAAATAAGTGTCTGACTTTATAAGCGACCCTTTTAACGAGGCTTCGTAATATCCTGTGAATAATACGGTATCCGCCGCCGATTTATAAACGAGGTAATTATCCCGGATATAATTATAAAAAGTATCGGTTAAATCCATTTCTTCGAGTTTTGTTTTAAAATCAATAATAGAATTTTTGACAGATGATACCGTATAGGAGTCTGCGCCGAAAAAGACGGCGTCTTCAGATTTTTTTTTATTATAATATCTTAACGAATTTTCAGCGGCAGATATCAAAGATTGTTTATCCATATCGTCCGATAAAATAACGGTTTCTGTTTTTGTTAAAGAATTTTCTTTTGACCAGCGGATTTTAGTTTCTTCTGGTTTAAGAATTGATATATTCTTACGCGAGCAAGAAACAATAACGGATAATAAAAATATTATTAAAAAAAAATAAATACGTCGTTTCACGGAATTAAATATTAAATTAAGATAGTATACTTTTATAAAATAAAATTTAAAAAGTCAATAATAATTTAATTCCGTCAAGGGGAGCAACAATGAAATATTTCTGCGTTTGGCGGTTAGATTATCAAAAAACTGATTTTACAGTTTTTGGGATTGAAAAATTTTCTTGAGTTGTTTATTTTATAATACGAATTAGTTACCAAAAGAAATTTGTAAAAGAGAACTAGTGTTATGTAACGAAAATAGCTTGACGGAAATCAATTATATTTTATTTGATTTTTTAGTAATAAATAAAATATAAGCGTCAATTTTATTATGATACATAACACTAGCGCCTAATTACACAAATAAATAGTGTTATCAATGCTACGAATAATCGGTAAAAAACAGTGTTCCGTCTTTTTTTTCTATCATTATTTACGCAATAAGACTGTAGTTGGAAAACATTTGATTATTGAATTATCCAAAATTAAAAAATTATAATTAAAAAATATTAATCGTATTTTAATGACATACTAATTTTTATTTGGTAATAATAAAATTAAAAAGGAAATTATCCAATAAATCAAAAATATGACTGATATTAAGCGATTTAAACCCGTATTATATTTTTTAATAATTTTTCTTTTTGTTTCCGCCGTTATTCGAAGCATATTAATTTTATCGAGTATTGATTTGATAGAATTAAATGTAATAACGATAATTAAAATTTATTATACGGGGGTTTTATATGATATAGCGACTTTTATATACTTCATAATACCTTATATTATATATCTTGCGATTATCGCCGACAGAATATTTAACTCAAGAATTAACAGATGTTTTTCAAGTATAATTTTTTTTGTGTTTGTATGGTTAAATGTTTTTAATATTTCATCAGAATACTTTTTTTGGGAAGAATTTGGGGTCAGATATAATTTTATTGCCGTAGATTATCTCGTTTATACAACGGAGGTAATAGCCAACATCAGAGAAGCATATCCGATTTATAGAATAATAATAATTGTTACAGTTATAGCTTTGACATTAACGGTTTTAACGCAAAATTTTTTTTATAAGTTACTTCAGACGCCGCCAACTTCTTTGAAAAAAAGGATTTTTTTAAGTTTATTGTTTTTATGCGTTCCAGTATTTTTGTTTTTATTTATAGATAATGCCGTTCCGAACATATCAGGCAATGCGTATGAAAATAATCTTGCCGCAAATGGAATATATTGTTTGTTTAGCTCTTTTAGGAATAATACGCTTGAATACAATGATTTTTATTATACTGAAGACAATACAAAAGTTTTTTCATATATAAAAAAATTATTTCATTTAAGTAATCCGTCAAACTCAAATAAAAATTATTCCATAGCTCGGGAAATAAAACATAATGCTCCGGAAAAAAGATATAACATTATTTTAACTGTTATTGAAAGCATGAGCGCAGAATTTATGAGCGAATTTGGCGGAAAAAAAAATGTGACTCCGAACCTTGATTTGTTGGCGGCAAACGGAAAAATATATACCAATTTATACGCTACGGGAACCAGAACCGTTCGCGGTCTGGAATCAATTTCTCTGTCTATTCCTCCCTTGCCGGGACAATCAATAATTAAGCGGCCTAAAAATGAAAATATTGATTTTTGCATTTCAAAAGTGTTTATTCAGAAAGGATACGATTTAAAATTTATATATGGCGGCTTTGGATATTTTGATAACATGAATTATTTTTTTTCGCATAATGGATTTGAAACGGTTGATCGTTCCGATATGTCGTCTGATGAAATAACGTTTTCAAATGCTTGGGGAGTTTGCGATGAAGATTTGTTTAATAAGACAATCATCGAAGCCAATAAATCGGATTTATTGAGCAGTCCGTTTTTTTATCTCTTGATGACTGCGTCAAATCATAGGCCTTATACGTATCCTGAAAATAAAATTGATATAAAATCGGGATTAAATCGGGAGGGAGCCGTTAAATATTGCGATTATGCGATAGGCGAATTTATAAAAAAAGCGAAAAAACAAAAATGGTTTAGCAATACAATTTTTGTTTTTACCGCAGACCATTGCGCGAGCAGCGCCGGAAAATCAAAATTATCCGTTGAAAAATATAAAATTCCTTTAATTATTTATGCTCCTGATATTATCAAACCATCGGTAAATAACGCATTGGCAAGTCAAATAGACGTCGTTCCAACAATATTTGAATTAATGAATTGGTCTTACGAGTCGAAATTTTTTGGAGAACCAATCTCTGAATTCCCGACTGATTATAACAGGGCTTTTATATCCAATTATCAAAAACTCGGTTATTTTAAAAATGATAATTTGGTTGTATTAGAACCGAAACGTCAAATTTACACTTATGAATTTTTCGCGGATAATAACTGTTTAATTGAAATTAAAGATAACAATAATTTAACTTTTGAAGCGGTATCATATTATCAGAGCGCAAGCTATTTATATAAAAAAATATCAAATAAAACAAAACCATTATATTAAAACCGAATAAGGAAATGCGTAAAATTATTATTTTTCAAATATTATTATCTGCAATATTTATTTTGATTTTTGAATGTTCTAATCTGGATATATTATTGCAAGATTATTTTTATAACGATTTAACAAATCAATGGCTAATAACTAAAAATAACAAGATAATGAAAATTATTTTTTATGATGGAATAAAAATTTTTATAATTTTATTCGGAATCTCGAATTTAATTTTTTTTATCCTTTCTTTTTACAAAAAAAAAATCCAAAAATTTCAAAACAAGTTTTTATACGTCGTATTATGCCTGATAATTATACCGTCTTTAATAGCTTGTATAAAGAATTTTTCAAATGTCTATTGTCCATACGAATTAATAAAATACGGCGGCGATAAACCTTATGTAAAGACATTTCAAAAAATGCCCGAATATTTAAAATTAATCAATCCTAAACGCGGGAAAAGTTATCCCGCAGGACACGCTTCTGGCGGTTTTGCGTTAGTATGCTTATATTATGTTTTTCGTAAAGAAAAAGATAAAATATTAGGATTGTCGATAGGATTATCATTAGGCGGGATTATGGGATTATATCAGGTTGCGCGCGGAGCTCATTTTATTTCGCATAATTTTATGACGATGTTTATCGCTCTTACTGTTGCGTCGGCGATTTATTTTTTGTTAGAAAGTTTTTTGAGAAGGCGCAGTTTAAAATATTGAAATCTTAAGCTTCGTATTTTTAACGAGTGAAATGAAAAAAACTTTTTTAAAATTTGTTATTATAATAACTTTTTTGAATAACCTGTTTCTCGCCGCTATAACCGCCGCTGAAAAGGATATTTTTATAAGCGAGATTGCATTTATTCGTCATCCTATTTTTAACGGAAGCAATAATATTAAAAGAATTTATAAGTTAGCAAATAATTTGCATTTTACAACTAAAATTTCCGCTATAAAAAAAGATTTGCTTTTTAACATCGGAGATAGGTTTGATACTGAAATTATAATGAATTCCGAACGTAATTTACGTAGCCGTAAATATTTTTATGATGCCGATATAAAAATTGAATATATAAACGATTCAAATGTTAGAGCGGTTGTAAATACAAAAGAACAATGGACGACTACTATCGGGCTTAGTTTTTATAAAAATGAAAAAGGAGCGTCGTCTGTCAAACTCGTTTTTAAAGAACATAATTTGCTTGGTCTTGGAAAGGAATTGAAAATAAAAAAAGATATAATAGACATAAATGAAAACATTCAGGATTACGAATATAATGACGATAATCTTCTGGGAATAAAAAATTATATTTTGTCTCTAAATTATAAACAATCCCAATCATCAGTAGAAAAGAATATTAAAATAGGAAAAAGATACTATTCGGATTTTGATAAATATTCTTTTTTTTTCAATAACATAAAATATGACTTCTGGGAAGAAAAGGACAAAATCTACAATAATTTTATTGAATCGTATATTTCAAACGGAAAATTAACCGATAGAATTGAATTAGGATTTAGAGCTCATGAATTTTATAATACATATCACTGCTGTCCAAAAAAAATTTACAAATCCCAAGGCAACTCTAACTGTTC
>DAINAU010000034.1:0-29684 GCA_036733285.1 bacterium | reverse complement strand
TTTCTTATTTATTTTTAATGACTTAGCTGATTTGACTTCTGGTTATGTGAATTTGCTTTTTGATATAAACTCGGATTATATATGAAGTTTAATATTCGACCATTATTCAGTGCCGTCATTTTTTTAGGCTATTTTCCCAAAAATTGTTGTTAAATCGCTGATTTATCAACAATTTTCAATACTTTGTATAAAATTTTGTTGATGATTGTTGAATATTTGTTTTAAGCAATTAGCTTAATTTATTCATCAACAAAATTTAGGAATATAGCCTTTTTTTATTAACCGTTGATTTTATCAACGGCTATGTGAAGTTCGACGTTGACTAATAATTTATTTTTAAAATAGGACAACCGAGACGGCTGTCCTACTTTTTTTTTAAGCTTATTAGTCAGCCCTTAAATTTATAGTTTGCATTTCACCTAAATAACTGAAATGATATGCGAAAAGTTCATTAAAATAATTGGAACAATTTCTGGCTGCGCTCAAATCAACTTGCCTTTATTTTTTGTTCGCGCTTGCCTACAACCCAGTTTTCCTCATATTTAAGGTTTCCGGTCGGGTCGAATCTTTTAATAATTCCGTGTTTAATTCCGTCCACGTAAACGCTTACTTTGCGGATTTGTCCGTCCGGATAATGCTTTTTACTCGTTCCGTCTTTAATGCCGTTTTTATAAAAAGTTTCTTCTTTGATAATTCCGTTCTCAAATTTTCTGACAACGCCGTTTTTTACGCTATTCGAATAATTTTTTTCAAAAATCAAAGAGCCGTTTTCTTCATACTTTTTGAAAACCCCGTTAAGTTTTCCGCCGATATACGAGATTTCATATTTTAATTTTCCAGATTCGTAAAAACCTCTGCTTACGCCTTCCTGTTTTCCATTCGAGTAATTATCCTCGAAATGAACCTCTCCGGTTTTAAAATACTGTTTAGTAATACCGTTAAGAACGCAATTTTTATAATTCCAGTCCCATTCTTTTTTTCCGTTCTCAAAATATTGCGATACGATTCCGTCAGGAATTGTTCCTTTAATTTCTGCAACGCTTCCGTCCGGTTCTAAAAATTGAACGGCTATCGCGGTTCCGGATTCGTCAAAAAACTGAATTTCTTTAGGTTTAGTTCTTGAACCCGGATGTTTTGAAATAATTTTTCTTGTAATCATCGATTAAAATCCTCCGAATGAATAATACAAATTAAATTTAAGCTCCAGCGTTACTATTCAAAAATATTTTTGAAAACAGTTAAAACTAATATTGTATTATAAATTTTTTTCTTTTTAAGCAAAAAATTTTGATAATATGAATAACCTATCCGGTTCCATCCGGCATATGCGAAAAATATAAGTTGTTTATTGACTCCTCAATTAATTGCGGGGTCAATAAAATATGCGAAAATGTTTTAACTGTTTTAAGCTACTGCCGAGTAGCGCAAAATATCAATCAAAAATATAAGGTCTTCTATAATTTTTAGTAACGTCGATGAATTCGGCGTAATCTGAACTCCAGCTATTCAAAAACATTTGTCTTAATGTTTTCGCGGTCTGAACTCCTTCCATAAGCAGACTGACATTGCGAGTGCAAACGAAATAATCGGGTTCCCAATTGCTGCTGCCGAGCCAAACTCTCGCTTTATCAATAACAAGATATTTGCAATGCTGCACTCTTGCGAAAGGAAGATATTTTTCTTTAAGTCTCGGAATAGTCAAAATTTTCACTTCAATATTCGCGAGCAAAGAAAGACTTTTCAGATAGCTTATATCCGGTTCGTGCTGCGACCAGTCGCTGACGAGCAGTTTAACTGATACGCCGCGAGCCGCGGCTCTTCTAAAAGCGTCGTCGTAAGCGCCAACATAAAGAGTCGATCTATATTGACTTTTCGGAGAATACTCCATAACGTTTAAAAAAACGCTGTTTTGAGCGGAATCAATATATTTGACAATATGATCGATTTCAACGCCGACGTCGTTCGGAGTAATCGGAGCCGGAGAAGCGACCGGAGAAATTTTTATTTCTTCGCCGTTATATTTTGTCGTATATACGGCTACCGATTTTCTTTCGCCGGAATACGAAGGAGCTTTTTTCGTAGCGCAAATCTCCCAATCATTTTCAAAAATGGATTTGATGTTTTTTGCAAAACCCTCGTTATCTACTCTTATTCCGATTTCATGAACGTTAGTCAATGACAGCCAGTCGAAATTAGTGCTTCCGATATAAACGTTGTTATCGTCGGCAATAATATATTTAGCGTGCATAATACCGTCGGTTATTCCGGCAAAATCAATCATTCGCGCCTCGACGTTATTATGAGAATTAAGCATATCCGCTCCCTGCGGATACATACCGTAAAAATTCTTATCGATAATAACTCTAACCTTTACGCCTCTTTTTGAAGCCGCCACAATAGCGTCAAGCACTTTTTCCATCGGCTGACCCTTCAAACTAAAAATATAGAATTGCTCTATATCGAGCGTTTTTTTGGCGCCGTTGATTATTTCAAGAAAAACCTCCAGCGAATGTCTCATTCCTTTTTCTTCAAGATTAGCTTCCCAAGGAACGGTCTGAACAAATTCCAATGTGCTCATTTAACTAAAACCTCCTAAATATTAAAAATAAGAAAAACGTTTTGGGCTAAATGAGGATTTTTTTAAAAATTTTAAAGACGTGTCCTATTTAGCATATTAGATTAACATACGCAAAAAAAAAAATCAATATATTTTTTTTAAATTTTCATTTGCATTAAACAGAGATGTTTAGTATAATATATTTCTTAAAAAAAATAAGCGCAAGGAGATTAACGATTTTATGATTATAAAAAGATTGAACCAATATATCTTATATTTTACGGCGTTTACTTTTATAGCTTTATTTATATTTCAGGGTTGCAGCGTCAATCCGGTAACCGGCAAAAAAGAATTATCGCTAATGAGCGAATCAATGGAAAATAACACGGGCGCGGAATACTATCCGGTATACACTCAAATAAGCAACGGAGAATATCCGGACGCAAATCTTCAATCATATATTTCTTCCATAGGTTTGAAAATGGCAAAACTTACTCATAGACCGAATCTAAATTATGAATTTAACGTAGTGAACAGTTCAATTCCAAACGCATACGCTATTCCCGGAGGCAAAATAAGCATAACGAGGGGACTGCTTGTAAAAATGACTAACGAGGATCAAGTTGCGGCTGTAATAGGACACGAACTTGGACACGTCAACGCCCGACATACCGCTTCGCAATATACAAAAACAATTTTAACTCAGGCGGTATTGCTCGGCGCCTCTTATTATCTCGACAAAAAAAAAGTTAAACACGGCGAGTTATATCTTGCCGCCGGTTCCGCAGGTATGCAGCTAATGCTTTTAAAATACAGCCGCGATCACGAAAGGCAAGCGGACGAGCTCGGTCTTCAATATATGACGGGCGCCGGTTATAATCCGGCGGCGTTCGTCGACGTTATGAAAATCATCAATTCTCTCAACGACAAAGAACCATCCAAATGGGAAGTTATGTTGTCGACGCATCCCCTGACCTCTGAAAGAATAAACGACGCTCAAAAAAGAGTCGATTCCATTTATTCTCAAATGGTTTCGAGACGGTTATCCGTTCAAAATTTCAATTCTAACGTGTCTGTTTTAAAAAACAATATGAACGCTTATGACAGATTCGATAAAGGAACCGCTTTTTTAGAAGAAAAAAAATACGACGAAGCCGAAAAATATTTTTTAGAAGCTATTAGATTACATAAAAACGATTCGTTATTTTATTCCAATTTAGCCAACGCCAGATTTGGAAAAAAAGATTACAGTTCTGCGCGGCAATACGCTTCTCAAGCAGTATTGATGAACGGCAAATTATTTCTAAATAATTATATGAAAGGAATTTCAGAAACCGAATTGCGGAACTACGCGTCAAGCATAAACGATTTAAAAAATGCAAATTCTTTAATCGAAAATCATCCGGTTGTGATTTTTTATCTTGCAAAGTCTTACGACGGAGCGGGCAATAAAAGCGAAGCTTTGGCTTATTATAAAAAAACTCTCGAATTAACCGACGATGAAGAAATCGTCAATTATGCGGTTCAAAGATTAAATTCGCTCGACCCTAACTGGAATGTAAAAACAAACTCTTAATCTAAAACCCGCCGACGACGAATTCAAAAAAATTTACGGCGCAGTTTTGGATGCTAAAGGTTTTTGCGAAAAACCGTATTTTGAATATAAATTTTAGGAATTAATATTTTTATGGAAACTTTTAATTTCAATAATTTAAAAAAAATTGAAATCGAAGACAAACCGGTATTAACCGGCTATTTAAAACCCTGCAATAATATTTTATGCGATTATAATTTCACTAATCTTTACAGCTGGGGGCATATCTTTCAAACGAAATGGGCGTTATTTGAAAACTCGCTTATACTTTATAACAGCCGCGAAGATTATATTCTATCGCCATGCGCAAATACCGCTTGCCGTTCTGAAAAAAACGAATCGGGCGAAATATTACGCGTAACTCCGGAAAAATTAATTAATATTTCAGATTCTTTTATAAAGTCCGGAAAATCCGGCAATTTTATATTGTTGGACAAAGATTTCGTTGAAAAATTAAAAGACGCGCTTGAGAAATGGTTTGATATAATTCCCGATGAAAACAATGCCGATTATATTTATTCGACCATAAAACTTGTCGAATTGAAAGGAAAAAAACTTCATAAGAAAAAAAATCTGATTTCTCAATTTGTCAGAGAAAATCCCGATTACGTCGTTGCCGAGCTTACTCCAGCCGACAAAAAAGCATGCTTTGACCTTTCGGAAAAATGGTGTAAAACCAAAAACTGCGATAAACTCGGTTTTTCTCACGAAACTTCGGCTCTGTTAAAAGTTTTCGAAAAATTCGAAGAACTCGAAGCCGGCGGATTAGTTATAAAATTAAAAAACGAACCTGTCGCTTTTTCAGTTTTCAGCAAACAAAATTCAGAAACCTATACGGTTCATTATGAAAAATTCGATTCGGAAATCAAAGGCGCCGGACAAATAATCAACTGGGAAACGGCGAAATATCTTTTAGATAAATGCAAATACATTAACAGAGAACAGGATATGGGAATCGAAGGTTTGCGGCAAGCGAAAAAATCTTACGACCCCGATTTCATTTTATTAACTTATAAATTGATTCGTAAAAAATAATTTTATGGAATATTTAATCAACGACGAAACCACTGCGGCAAATCCATTAGGCGGAACGCATTCCGCTAAAATAGATTATTTAATCGATGACAAGCCGCCGATAACTTCAAAGACATTTTTATTTCTGATGGCTCTGGGTTTATTGATAAAACTTGCGCTTATGCCCGTAGGATGCCACATAGATATGTTAAGCAACGTATGGGTTCCCTATAAAATAGCTTACACGGACGAAAAATTTCATCTTGCCGACCCTATAGCCAAAGAACACATACTTCCTCAACTGACAGTCGTTCCTTATTACAAATTAATAAAACCATTTTTGTATCCGGCTCTTAAGGAAACATGGGGAAACGATTATCAATTTACTTTTGATAACGCGGCGTGGCTGAAATACTCCAAAAACAATTACGTATTCAGAATTAATTTTTTAACAAAACTGCCGTTTCTTTTTTTTGATTTGCTCGCTCTGTTTTTTTTTATGAAACTATTTTCAAGTATCCGGAGCAAACAAATCGCCGGTTTAATGTGGATGCTGAATCCTCTGTCGTTTTACGTCGTTTATTTATTCGGAAGGTTTGAAACATACGCGGCATTTTTTATAATTCTTTCTTTTTATTTCGCAAAAAAAGAAAAAAATTGTTTATCGTGCATATCAATCGGGATAGCGGCCGCGTTCAGATATTATCCGGTAATTTTATTTCCGGCATATATAATATTTTTCAGCAAAACAATCAGGGATTACTTAAAATACTCGGTTCTATGTTTAATTCCCATACTGCTATCGAATCTAATCTGGCTTATTCCTTTTATCACTGACCCTAATTATTCCTTATCGTTTAAAACCACGAGTTTCGGAAAAGTCACAAGCGACGAACACGGGGATTTTCTACTTTCATTCAAAATAAACCAAACCTATATTTTCATTTTGTTTTATCTGATATTCTTACTAAAGTTTTATTACGATAAAAACAAAAAGTTCAGCGCTCTGATTTTCAATCTTTTCATAATACATTTAATATTCTACGCTTTTGTAAAAAGCGAACCGCAATATTTTTTCTGGTGTTCGTATTACGTAATATTTTTTTTCATATACGACGGGGTAAAAAAACATCTGCCGATTTTACTGATTTCATTGCTCGTATATTTCGCTTATCTGCTTGTCTGGGGCGGAGACGCCAATACTCTATTGTTTATGCCGATAGCTCCGGATTTGATATACGGTTTGCCCGGTTCGAGAAAAATCATAAGAATGTTTGCGAATTTTGACGTATTCAGAGATTTAATAAAAACGGCTATAAGCGCAATCGCGATATTTTACGCCGTCTACATAATAAACGTAAAAAAAAAATACGAACAATAATCATATGAAATATTTATTTATAATTTTAATTTTTGCGGTATTTTCAAATTGTAAAATACATACGCCTCCTATTCAGGATGCGAGGGAATCAGGCGAATACTTAAATTTAACGCCAAACTCCGCAATCGGACAATCGTTTATTCCGGAATCCGATAATATGACAGGAATATCTTTTCTGCTGCCGGGAAAAGCCGAAACGCTCGAACTTTCCGTATATGAAATAAAAAATAATACGCTTGATTTGAAAAGAAAAATTCAACTTAAAAATTTTGAAAGCGGGGTTCGCGGAAGCAGAACTATTTTTTTTGAAAAGATAAAAAATTCCAGAGGAAAAAAATATTACTGCGAATTAAAAATCACGGACGCCGGTTTAATAAAAGCTGGATATTCCAAAAAAAACGTTTATGAATCCGGCGAGTTGTTTATAAACAATTCCGAAATCAAAGACAACGATTTATATTTTAAAATCGCAAGCGAAATATCATTTAAAGAGATTTTAAGAACAATATACGGCAGAATTTTTTTTGATGGAAAATTTCTTGTATTTTTTGCAAGTTCGAGTATATTGTTATTGATAATTTTTCTTATCGCGTTGAAACGAATATTATAAAACATTTAAATAAAGGTATCATTATATGTCATTACAATACGCGGTTATAGGACTCGGAGAATTCGGCAGAAGCGTTTTAAACGCTCTTATACTGGAAGGATGCGACGTTATAGCCATTGATCAGGACGAAAATAAGATTCAGGAAATAAGTCCGCTTGTCACCTATTCAGTGGCGATAGACGCGGCGGACGAATCAGCTTTAATATCCGCCGGAATTAAAACCGTCGATGTGGCAATAGTTGGAATGGGGCGGAACATTCAAGCAAGCATTATGATAACGCTGCTGCTGAAAGAGCTGGGCATAAAAAAAATCGTGGCTAAAGCGGCGAATTTTATGCACGGCAAAGCTCTCAGAAAAATCGGGGCTCATAAAATCGTGTATCCTGAAATCGATATGGGCGAACGCGTGGCAAAAAGCATTGTATCGGAAAACGTCTACGAACAAATCGAACTTGTTCAAGGATACGCGCTCGTTGAATTGCTCGTCCCCTCAAAATATATCGGCGAAAAAATAAAAGATTCCAACATCAGAACCAAATTCAATTTGAATATAGTCGCCATATTTCATAATTACAGCGAAACGGATAAATCAAAAATGAAAATACTTGTTCCTCAGGCGGATTACGAATTTAAAGAAAAAGATGTAATGATAGTTTTCGGCGAAGAAAAGGACATAGACAAATTTAAAAAATAAACGAATTATTCGGAGGATTTTATGACTTATTATATTCCATACGTTATTGAACAAACGGCTCAGGGAGAAAGGTCTTATGATATTTATTCAAGAATGCTTAAAGACCGGATTATTTTTTTGGGCCGCGAAATAGATTATAATTACGCCAACGTAATTATCGCCCAGTTGATATTTCTCGAATCGGAAGATCCCGACAAAGATATTAATATTTATATAAATAGTCCCGGCGGTTCGGTAGTCGACGGACTGGCGATATACGATACTATGCAGTATATTAAACCGGATATTTCAACGATATGCATAGGTCAGGCGGCAAGTATGGGAGCTATTCTTTTATCCGCGGGAACAAAAGGAAAACGGTATGCGCTGCCGAATTCAAGAATAATGATTCATCAGCCGCTTGGAGGGGCTTACGGTCAGGCTTCCGATATTGAAATTCAGACTAAGGAAATGGCGCGTCTGAAAAAATTATTATCCGAAATAATGTGCAAAACAACGGGTAAAAATTACGACGAGATTTTAAACGATACGGACAGAGATAATTATATGACGCCGGAGCAAGCCAAAGAATACGGAATCATAGATTCAATTATGGAAAAAAGAACCGGACTGAAATAAGAATGACGGCGCGCGTTAATAATCCGAAAATCAAAATCAAAGCCGAATTTGTCAAACCGGTTTTTGAATATAGTCAGATTCCGAAAACCGGTTTTCCCGAAATAGTTTTCTCGGGAAAATCAAACGTTGGAAAATCTTCGGCGATTAACGAACTTGCAAATAAACCTAAACTTGCAAAAACAAGCTCAACTCCGGGAAGAACGCAAAGCATAAATTATTTTCTTTTAAACGGCTCTTATTATTTTGTGGATTTACCCGGATACGGATATGCAAAAGTTCCGGCGCAGGTAAAAAAAAAATGGAATCTTCTTCTCGACAAATATTTGAATACAAATAAAAACATAAAATTAATAGTTCAGTTGATAGATTTCAGAAATATGCCGGGCGAAAACGATTTGACTATGATTGAATGGTTGAAAAATCTTAACAAAAACTTTATTATTATTTTAACGAAATGCGATAAAATCGGCAAGACGCTCAGAAAAAAACAAATCCGAAAATTTTCCGAGCTGCTTGATATTCCGGCTGAAAAGTTTATTCTTTTTTCTATTAAGGAAAAAACCGGAATCAAAGAATTATGGGAGAAAATAATTAAAGCGCTTAATTCGGATTAAATCCGGAAAATGCGAATTTTCAAAGATTGCAAATTCGCCCGGAATCAGTATTTTTCAATGAATCCGGCTATTAAAAAAATCCGGCCGCATTTTTCGGGCCGAATGACCGTCTATAAATTTTTTTACGGAGGTATTTTATGGTTGGCGATTTATCGGTAAGATTGAAAATTATAAAATCCGATTTAAAAAAACTTGAAAGTCAAATTCAGCATCTAAACGAATTAAGCGGAACATACGACGAATGGAAAGATATTTTAAAACTCGCAAGACATCTTGAAGCTCTTTCGATATCGAGAATGGCGGTAATAAAATACGCTCAGGCCATGGAAAAATAAATTATTAAACGGAAGTAAAAACTAAAATATTATGGCAGATTTCAATACTTCGGCGATACCGCCTCACAACAACGAAGCGGAACAATCATTAATAGCGGCGATTCTTTTTAATCCTGAATGTCTATCCGCTATAAGAGATATTCTAAAAACGGATATTTATTTTTACGACAATCGTCATAAAAACATTTATTCTTCCATTCTTGCGTTGTATGAAAACAACGAGCCGGTAGACGCCGTAACATTAATCAATCAATTAAAAAAAGATAAGAAACTCGAACTTGCCGGCAGTCCGGTTTATATTTCCGAGATTATCGACAAAGTCACTTCATACAGCAACGCTCAATATTACGCTAATATAATTAAAGAAAAATTCATTTTACGGACTTTAATAGCAAAATCGTCTAAAATTCTTCAGGAATGTTACGACGATTCAAAACCGGTTTCTACGATTGTTCAGGAAGCCGAACAAAATATTTTTGAAATAAGCGACGAATCTATTACAGCCGGATTTAAACATATCGGAGCTATCGTTCCTGATATTCTGAAAAACATTGAAACTCTTTATAACAATAAAGAAAGGATTCCCGGGGTTCCGTCCGGCTATAAAAAACTTGACGCTATAACCTCGGGATTTCAAAAATCCGATTTAATAATAATAGCCGCCAGACCATCAATGGGAAAAACAAGTCTGGCTTTAAATATAGCTTACAACGCGGCTTACAAATATAAGGTTCCGACCGCTATTTTCAGTCTTGAAATGAGCTCCGAACAACTTGTTTCAAGGTTTATTTCATTATCGGCAAAAGTTCCGCAGGAAAAACTTAGAACCGGATTTTTAGACGACGGCGACTGGACGCGAGTAGTAACTGCGGCGGAATTATTATACGACGCTCCGATTTATATTGATAACACTTACGGCATAGACCCTGTTTCGATAATGAGTAAAATCAGACGATTAAAAACCGAAGCAAATCTCGGCATGGTAATAATAGACTATCTGCAAATGATGAAACTAAAAACGGGAAAAAACGAAAACAGGCAGCAGGAAGTTTCGGAAATATCGAGAGCTTTGAAGGGCGTAGCCAGAGAGATGAACATTCCGGTAATAGTTTTGTCGCAATTAAGCAGGCAACTGGAATCGCGAACAGACAAAAGACCTCAGCTCGCGGACCTTCGGGAATCCGGCGCAATAGAACAGGACGCCGATTTAGTTTTATTTGTCTATAGAGACGAAAAATACAACGCGGAATCCGAATTCAAAGGAATGGCGGAAATCAATATCGGAAAACACAGAAACGGACCGCTCGGAAAATTTTATCTGACTTTTCTTGATAAATTTATGAGTTTTGAAAATTTTGAAGACGACGACAGGTTTGACGAGGAATTATGATTGCAAAACTAAAGGAATTCATTGAAAACACCGGCGAATTAAGCATTTTAACTTTAAAAGCGATAAAATATATTTTTGTCCGGCCGTTCAGGTTCAACATAATTATCGAACAAATGACGATGTTGGGAATTAAATCAATCCCAATCGTTTTGGTAACCGGTTTTTTTTCCGGAATGGTAATGGCTTACCAGGTTACCATGCAACTCAGAAAATTCGGAGCCGAGATTTATGTCGGCGGAATAACGGCTCTGGCTTTAGCCCGCGAACTCGCGCCTGTTTTTACCGCATTGATGGTGGCAGGCAGAGTAAGCTCGGGAATAACGGCAGAACTCGGCAGTATGCGAGCGACCGAACAAATAGACGCGCTCGAAACTCTTGCGATAAATCCAATTCATTATCTTATTTCTCCGCGATTATTAGCCACTTTTATAATGATGCCGATACTCACTTTTTTTGCAGACGTAGTCGGTTTTTTCGGCGCGTATCTTGTCAGCGTCATAAAAATGGATATCAACGGAGCATTATTTATAAACAGAACATTTTATATAGTCGAAACCTCTGACCTTATTTCAGGCATAGCAAAATCTTTCTTTTTCGCGATTATAATCTCTATGGTCGGATGTTATTGCGGATTTACTTCCAAAGGCGGAGCCGCTGGCGTAGGAAAAAGCACGCTGATTTCCGTGGTAACAAGCTGCATATTAATTTTCATCATTGATTATTTATTAACGGCAATATTTTATAGTTTATAATTTTTTTTATTATACAGGAGGAATTTTTTAATGAAAACAATGAAACAAAAATATTGTTTGTTTTTTTTCGCCGTTATAATAATCCTTCATTCCAATATTTCGTTATGTTTTTCAAGAACTCTCGACGAGATAAAAAAATCCGGAATTTTACGCGTCGGGTTTTTTAAAGAAAAAACAAGTTTCGCCATAGATGCCGAAGGCAACATGTCCGGATTCGATTTTGAACTGGCAAAATCTTTCGCCGAATATTTAAACGTTAAACTTATTCCGGTTATTGTCGAATGGAATCAAATTTTTTCAAAAGACGAATCCGGTAAAATTATAGAAAAGAATAAAATCTACAATCCTTTCATATTCGAATCGGACAGCGCAGATATTATAGCTCAAGAAATTACGAAACTCAAATGGCGCGAAAAATTAATGAATCTTGTTCCGGTCACAAAAAGCCGTCAGGCGTTATTCGGAATAAAAGACGGAAAACAAGCGGTTAAAATCTCAGATTTGTCAAACTCAAAAATCTATATCCGGAAAAACACAAGTTTTCACGAACTATATGAAAATAAAATAAAACCAAAGGCGGCAAACGCCGAAGCATTTTATAGCGACGAAGGAAACGACGAAGGAATAACGCTTCTTCTTTCAAAATCAGTCGATTTTTCAATCACGGACGCGTTTCAATTTTTCGGATTTAAAAACGAAAATCTCAAATATATGTTTTCGCTGTCTCCGTCTGAAACGCTTTGCTGGGCAATTAAAAAAAATAATAAGGAACTGACAAACGAATTAAAAAAATTCTTAACGATTTCAAAAAAATCCGGCGTGTTCGATAAAATATTCAAGTCGTATCTCGGAGTTTCTGAAAAAGAATACGACTATATGCTGAAAAAATAAATTATTAAGAGGTTATTTTACTATGGATATCAAAGAGAGTCAAAGATACGCGGCGGAACTTTTTAAAAATATTGCGCATCCCAGAATCGGCGCTTACATAGCGTTGACCGAAGAAACCGGAGAACTCGGAAAAGAAATTATGGAAAAAGAGATTTATTCTCAAGATACCGGAACCGAAAAAATTCAAGGCGAACTCTGCGATATTATCATTTGCGTTTTCGAACTTGCGAACCATTATGGAATAGATTTAGATTCCGCTTTAAAAAACAAATTTGAATATATAAATTCAAAAATTCCGAAATGGGAAAAACTTTACGCGGAAAATTTGAAACTTAAAAGAGAAAAATTCGACAGCCCCTTTTAAAAACCTGTAAAAATTTAAAAGCGTATTTGATTAAAATAATGATTAAAAAAAATTGACAATTTATTAATAAACAAGTAAAATTTTGACCGTTATTATAATTTTATTTATTTTTTTTACCAAATTTTATAAATTATACTTTATTTGCAAATGATTTTCTCAGTAAAACGCAAGAACAATTTTTTCAAACTTATTCTTTCCGGGTTATTGCTTTTTTTGTTTATTATATCGGCAATATGCGCTGAAACTTCAGATGAATTCGCCGTTTCCAATGCCGCCGATACAAATTCGACAAATCAAATTTCTATTGACGACATAAAATATTATATTTCACATTCTATAAGCAGAGTCGCCTTCGGGAATTGGATTAAAGAAGACGGAACAATCATAATGACTCAATCCGCGCCTTATTACAAAGGTTTTATAAATTTTCTACATTCTTCAATAGATAAAAACATATCCTTGAACGAGACTAACGACGGCAAATACGATATTTCTTTAAGATTTAAAATACATTATTCCAATATTAATGATCTGCTTCCTTTTGCCGCGGAAATTTTTTATGGAGGCTACAAATACGGTTTCGACCATTATATAAATCTGCAAACCTTAAAACCCGATTGGAAATTAAAACCCCAATGGAGAGAAAAAAACGTTTTATATCAATCATTAAAAATCAAAGAAAAAATCAATTCCATCAATATTGAAATATTCGATGAAAAACAAACCGATAAACAGATGTTATTGTTGATTATTCCAAACTGGAAAAAATCAGGTTTTGAAAATTTAACGGAAATTAATCTGGAATATTTTTCAGATTTGATTTACGTTTGCGATTATATAAACAACATAACGGAACCGGTTTCGTTAAAAACATATTTATCTCTGCTTCAAAGCAATCTCATATCGGCAAACGAAGATTTTTCCCGAAGAACAAAAGATTTTAAACCTATGATAACAACGGGCGAACAATTAAAAAAACTATTCGACGAGACCCAACTGCCGGAAAAAATATCCAAACTTCTCTCGGAATATCATAACAACAATTTAATGATGATTGATAAACTAAACGTCATAAACGGAGAAAAACAAACTCTATTAAGACAGATACTTCTGCAAAAAGAACAGATTGATTTATTGATTTTGGAAAAAAATAATATTGAAACAAAAAACAAAAACTATTTTGACGAATTGACAAATCTCAAGAAAAACAAAGATTCGGACGTAACGGATTACAACAAAAAAATAATAGCGTTGAACGCTGACAAAAATAACGCGCTAAACAATATGCGCGAAGAATTTGAAAACGAGAAAGCGGCTCTTGAAAAAAAATCAAACTCTGAAATCGCAGATTTAAAACTTAAACTAAACGAATCATTAAACGAAAACAAGGCGCTTGTCAAACTCATAGAAAACTCCAGTCAAACCGTATTTGATTTAAAAAACCGGATTTCAAATTTAAAGCAGGAAATCGAATACGGAAACGTTAAAATATCATCTCTTAACAATGAAATAGTTCAACTGAAAAACGACAATATGCTGGAATTATCCAAACAAAATGAAAAACTCAATAAAGAATTCGGCGTAAATCTGCAAAAACAAAAAGAGGACTTCGAAGAAATCTCCAAAGGTTTTACCGTTCAAATAAAAAATCTAAATCAAAACATTCAGAGTTTAAACAAGGAAAAATTAAATCTTGAAATTAAGATTGACCAGTATAACGAAAAATTAAAATTAGCCGAGAACGAGTCTTCGCTGAAATCCGAGCGGCTAAAAAATCTAATGGAATCAAACGAAGAATTAAAAAAATCAAGTTTAAAACTCCAGACAAATTCCGAACTTTCGGAAAGTTCGAACAAAAAGCTGCAAAATTCAATCGCTCAATTAGAGACGCAGAAAACTTCGCTTGAAAACAAATTAAAACTGGAAACTGAAAAAAACAAGCAGTTAACCGAGAGTTTGACGGACAGCCAGAACAAAATACTTTACTTTGAACAAATAAAAGATTTAGAATTGAATAGATTAATCGATAACAATAAAAACTCCGTTTCAAATTACGAAAAGAAAATTCAAACGTTTGAAAATGAAATCGCCGAACAAAGAAAAAAAAATTCGGCGCTTCAAAAAGACGTGGATTTTTTCAAAGAACAGTTAGATAAAAAAGCGGATATTTTATTGAGCTATGAAAATAAAACAAAAGAACTCGAAAAAAAAATATCGTCAATATCCGATACGTCCGCGAAGTTGAATAAAAAATTAAAGGAATCCGAAAACGAAATCATTTTCTCGGATAAAAAAATAAAAACTTTAATTTCTGAAAATCAATCCTTAAAAAAAGAGAATTCCAGTTTATCAGATACAATTCAAAGTCTATCCAAAACCATTTTATCCGGGAAAAAAAACATTTCCAATTTAACCGACGATATAACAAATCTCAAAAATTCATTGGATTCGGCTAACAAGAAAATCGCAAGTCTAATAAAAAGCTCCGAAAATTCGGATAATGAAAAAAAAGTCTTATCCGATAGATTAGAAAAACTTTTAGCTCGTGAAAAAGAATGGAAACAAACCATTGCCGGTTACGATTCAAAAATAGCTGAAACCGAAAAAAATAAAAACGAAAACGACATGCAGTTAAAACAGTTATCCTCCAAACCGACGGCTATCGAAAAAAAAACGGATAAGGTCAAACAAAAAGAAAGAGAAAAATCAGAGCCTGATAAAACAAAAAAAATATCCAAAGCGAAACCGCAGGGCATTATTCCCGCCGCCGAAGCAAACGAACAAGACGTATCAAAAAAAACCGAAATAATTCAAGTAATTGCAAAGATAATTCCTGAAAACGCTGAAACTACCGATTTTTTTAAATCCTCCGCGGTTACGGAAACTGAAAACGGAGATCCGAATCACAATATTCATCTTGCAAATACTCACAACAAATTAGGGATGGATTATTTTAATTTAGGCGATTCTATTCCCGCAATAGAACAATTTAAAAAAAGTTTAAGTTATAAACCGGATTTTTACGACGCTCTTTTTAATCTTGGGGCTTCATACTATTATACCGGCGAATACGAGAATGCCGAGATATATTTTTCAAAGGCTTTAAACATAACAAATAACGACGCCGCTTTAAACGATTTCATTAAATTAAACAATAAAAAAATCGAGACTTTAAAAATAAAAAAATCCGTTAATGCCGAGATATCCGGTTCGGATTATAAACCGGTTTTGCTTTCGGAAAAAGAACATAAGGCAAAAACCAAAAATCCCGCATCAAAAAAAAATATACCGCAGTTAAAAAAAAATCAAAACGAAAACAATATAGCGATTTCAAAAAAAAGCGTTTCAACAAAACAATCCAAACAAAACCGCCAAACAATCGAAGTTCAAAAAAAAACGGAATTAAAAAATCAAATTTCCGATAAAAGCCAAAAAAAAACAAAAAATTTTATTGAAACGGTCTTATTCAGCAAGGACGACAAAACCGTTTCAATCCTTTTTTCCAATCCGGTTCAAACGGTTAAAAACACCGGCAAAACGCTGAAAGGGAATAATTACACTTATATTTTTGAAATACCCAATTGCGAAGTCCGAAACAAAATCGAAATAAAACCCGGCGGCGATATATTATCGATTTCCGCGTCAAAGAAATCAAAAACTTCTTCTTCTTCAAACGTTTTCATAGAGGCAAATAAAGAATTAAATATAAATTTAGAAAACAAACAAAACAATCTTGAATTAAGAATATTAACAAAATGAAAAAAACAATGAAAACAAAATTATTTCATATTCCGGTTTTAATTCCATTAGTTTTTATAATTTTTTTATTTCAAACAAATAACGCGTTCGCCGAAGATTTCTACGGTTCGGAAGAATATACAATACAATCCGGCGATATTTTATTATTTAATATATTTGAACAATCCGGCTATCCTAAAGAAATAAAAGTCGACGAATCAGGGTATATCGACAACGAGTATTTGGGAAGACTATTTGTAAGAAATCATACTCTGACCGAATTGCGGAAGATTTTCGAGCATAAGATTTCCGTCTACTTTAGAAACTATCCGATTACATTGACAATAAAAGAATATCATACGCAAACCATTATGGTAGTCGGAGTATCGGAAAAAATCGTCAAGTTCACATTTCAGGGTTCTTACAGAATCGCCGATGTTTTCAGGGATTTAAACGCGCAGTTTGACTCTAAATATCAATATAACATTTACCTGCGCAGAGGTTATAATTTAGAAACAAAAATCAATGGAAACGAATTAATATTCAACGGTAATTTAAATAAAAATTATATTGTAAAAGACGGAGATTTAATAACCGTAGAAACATTGTATCCGTTGAAATCAAATGAAAACCTAATAACTTATTATCCTTCAAATCAGACTATAAAAAGGGAATTCAGCATATTCGGATTAAATCTGAAAGAAATCGAAGCCGCTTTAAATCCGGTAAAATCCGCCGCCGGAAATATCGTTATAAATTCCGAATTTAATAAATTGTATATCGAAGATTATCCCGAAAATATTTCTAAAGTTTCCAACGTGATAGATTATTTCGTCAGAAACGTTTCTCAAGTAAAACAGATTCTCATCGAAGCGAAAATATTCGAAGTAGTGTTAAACGACAACGAAGTGTTCGGCATAAACTGGCAGGCGATTGCCGACAGACATAACGTTCCTTATTCAATTTTTAACACCGAACGATATAATTACAATCTCGTCACATTCAGAGATAGAGAATTAAGTTATACCGTGATTCTCGACGCTATTAAAGAGCGGGGCAATGTAAATACTTTGTCCGTTCCAAATATAATCACTTTAAATCAAAAAACCGCCACTATCGCAGTAGGCGAACAAGTGCCTTATTTATCGTCCACTTCCGGCGACGATGACGACGGCGGCGACAACGATAACACTTACGAGTTTAAAGATATTTTCATGAATCTTACCGTTACTCCCGACGTTTTATCCGATACGCTTGTCAAACTCGATATAAAACCGGAAATAAGCAGCGTTTCAGGCCAGACCTCGAATGAAAATCCAATAATTAACACAAGAAAAGCCGCCACTAACGTAGTCCTTGAAAATAATTCATATTTATTTATGGGCGGAATACTAAGCGAAAGAAAAGTTAAAAGTAAATCAAGAGTTCCTTTTTTAGGAAGTCTTCCCCTATTTAATTTACTGCTCGCAAAAAGAAATGAAAGCGTTATTAAAACCGAATTAGTCATTCTTTTAAAATGCAGCATACTTAATTCAAAAACCATTAATGAACTTTACGAGTCGCGAAGCAAATTAATTTCAGATTATAAAACCAGATAGAAGTTTAACGGGAAAATTTTGTTGCCATTTAAACAAATTATTGATTAAGATACTGAAAACTGCATTATATTCTTGAAAAAGCGTTTAAATTACGAAAAAATTGACTATGAACAATTTTTCAAAAACATAAAATGAAAAGTTTCAGTTTTCATTTTGAAGGAGTTTTTTTATAATGAAAAATATTGCGGCAAACGCCAAATCCGCTTTTTATGAAATTTCAAGATTGAACGCAAACGATAAAAATAATATTCTTAAAACAATTAAATCAGAACTCTCATTCCGTAAAGATTCAATATTAAAAGAAAATCTTAAAGATGTTGCCGCCGCAAAACAAAAAAATTTAAATTCCGCGTTGATTGACAGACTAACTTTAACAGAAGAAAGAATCCTTAAAATCGCGGATAGCATCGATGAAATAATAGCTCTTGAAGATCCGGCCGGAGAAATAAGTTCCGTGAAAATCAGACCAAGCGGAATTAAAGTTGGTAAAATGCGCGTCCCTATCGGAGTAATTCTGATAATTTACGAATCAAGACCAAACGTTACTATCGATTCGGCGGTCTTGTGCATTAAAGCGGGAAACGCCGTCATTTTAAAAGGCGGTTCCGAATCGATTAATACTAATAGAATTTTAACTGAAATAATTAAATCGGCTCTAAGTAACAATAAACTCAATCCCGATATAGTCTCATTTGCGGACACTGCGGACAGAAGCAAAATTAACGAACTTCTAAAACTTAATCAATATATCGACCTTGTGATACCCCGCGGAGGCGAAGGTTTGATAAGGGCAGTCGTCGAGAATTCAACAATCCCGGTAATTAAGCATTATAAAGGAGTTTGTCATACTTACATTGATAATGAATTCGATTCGAATATTTATCTCGATATTATTTACAACGCAAAAGTTCAAAGACCCGGAGTTTGCAACGCAATGGAAACGCTTCTTATCCATAAAGATATTGCAGAGGCGACGCTTCCTGTTATAAAAAAAACGTATGACGGCGCGAACGTTCAATTATTCGGATGCGAAAACACATTAAAAATATTAAACGGTATCAGTCCGGCAACCGAAGACGACTGGTATGCCGAGTATCTGGATTTAAAACTCGCGATTAAAATCGTCGATAATATCGACGCGGCTATTTTTCATATTAACAAATACGGATCGCGGCATTCCGACGCTATAATAACGTCTAATTACAATAACGCGCATAAGTTTTTACGCGAAGTGGATTCCGCCGCGGTGTTCGTGAACGCTTCCACAAGATTCAGCGACGGAGGCGAATTCGGACTCGGCGCCGAAATCGGAATCAGCACCGATAAACTGCACGCCAGAGGGCCTATGGGAATTAAAGAATTAACCTCTGAAAAATTTATTGTTTACGGTTCAGGTCAGATACGAAAATAAATTTTTTATAAGATTAAGGAGTTGATTAGTTTTATGGAATGGTATTATTATTCAAACGATAAACAAATCGGTCCCTTAAACGAAAACGAATTCGCCGAATTAATTGCTTCCAAAACAATTATCGGCGATACATATGTCTGGCGCGACGGAATGAAGGATTGGCAAAAATTCAAAGATATCGAGAATGAATTCAGGCAATCGGAACAAAATAAAACCTATTCATCCGCTCAATCCGAAACCAAAAACGAATCTCCTTCCGGACAATCCACTTATTCTGAAAATTTAATAACTTGCTCGGAATGTCAAAATAGTTTTAAAGAAGACGACATTGTTTATTTCGGCGAAACGTCCGTATGCGTCAACTGTAAAGAATTTTACGTTCAAAAAACAAAAGAAGGCGCTCATACTTCTAAAATTTATTCGTATGCCGGCTTCTGGATAAGGTTTGCGGCAAAGTTTATCGATTCAATAATTATTTATGCCGCGAATTTTATTTCCATTTTGATTATAGGGTTTTGTTCGGCTTTTTTAGGCAATCCGATAGTAGTCGTAGCAACATTTTTAGTCTCGATAATCGTTCCTTTTGTTTATAGCGTTTTTTTTCTTTCCAAATATTCCGCAACCCCCGGCAAAATGGCCTGCGGACTTAAAGTTATCTGCGTAAATGAAAATAGTATCTCGAAAAAAAAAGCGTTCTTCAGATATTTATCGGAAACGTTAAGCGCCCTTACTCTATGCATCGGTTATATTATTGCCGCGTTTGATAATGAAAAACGAACGCTTCACGACAGACTTTGCAATACAAGAGTAATAAAAAATGGCTGAATTTTTACAGGATATTTTCTGTGAAAAATGCGGACGTCAGTTTGTATCCTGCAACAAAATTAATTTCGGAGATATCGAACCAGAATTATTTACTTGCAAATCCTGCGGTAAAAATCATTCGTTTATTTTTTATCCGGCATTAAACGCTAAAATAAAAACCGCCGAATCCGGATTAAAAATTGAAAATGAAAACGAAGCGTCCTGTTTCTTTCATAATCAAAAAAAAGCGGATAAAATATGTTCTGTCTGCGGCAGATTCATTTGTTCTTTATGCTCTATTGAAATAAACGGCAAAATTTTGTGTCCGCTTTGTTTTAACGAAAATAAAACAAAATGCGATTCAAATCTCGTCGATAGTTTTTTTTTATACGACAGACTTGCGCTTGATATTGCATTGTTAGGAATCATTACGGTATATTTCGGTATTTTTCTCGCGCCAGCTTCTTTATTTATTTCAATCAAGCATTGGAAAAAAATGAGTCTTTATCCGTTTCCCCGTTCTAAAATCAGATTTATAGCGGCTTCTGTTATATCGGTTTTAGTAATATTAGCGTGGATTTCGATTATAATTTTTCTAATCTATTTTTTTACTTTAAAAAAAACAATTAAATAATTTTAACGCAAATTTATGAAAAAAAAACACTCGAAAATTTCCGGTTTTTTTAACGCTCACTTGTTTGGAAGCAGTTCTTTGTTCAAAGCTGAAGACCATCTTTTATACGTTGAAAAGTATTCTTACACGGAAAATTACAAAAGGTTTTATTATTCCGATATTCAGTTGGTTTATATGGTTCCATCTTTAAATTTTATTTATACGAGTCTTATATATCTGACGATTGGAATAATTTTTTTTCTGCTTTTAAAGAATATTCCATTCGGCTGGACATTTCCGGCTTTTTTTTTCACATTGTCAATCATAAGTTTTTTTGTTTGCGGAAACTCTAAATTTTATATTAAAACCGCAGCTCAAAAAACTCGTATAAAATGCGTAAAACGCAAGAAATCAATTTTAAGAATTTTGAATATTATCCGGCCTTTAATATTGGAGAGTCAAAAAAATATTAAAATCAGCAATCTTAATGAAACTTTTGAAAAACCATTATCGAATACCGGCATTATTGATTCCTCAACGGTTGCCGATAATAACGATTATAAAACAAACGCGGAAAAAAAAGCTATTCCGAAAATAGAAAGGGCTTTGATAAAAAATTTCAATGCCTCGTTATATTTAATTTTTTTATCGGTCTTAGCTCTTACGGGAGTCTTAAGTTTTGCTTATATTTGCCTCCCGAATTATGGAATATATCTTACTATATCAATTACGACAGGTTTATGTTTAGGATTATTACTATTGATTTTTGTATTAATAAATTTAAGAAAATCGGGCGTTTCAGGCGGACCTGTTGTTCACATTTTTGTATCGCTCGCTTATATATTTATTGAATTCTTTTTTGCTTATATTCTATTTATAATAATGAATATAAGGTTTCCGGAAAATTCAACCGATTATTTTTTTCTTATCAGTAAGATTTTTAAACTTAATCCGGTTAAAGATTTCTTTATGTATCCAGTAGCGGCGTTTACAGGAATCGCCGCGATTTTACTTGCGGCGACCGGATTGATTCAGTTAAAAAAAATCAAACAACGGCAAAACTAAAAAAGGCAAACCGTTTTACCGGTTTAAAAGTTTTTCCAGTATTTCATCAAGTCCGGCCATTGGATGACCATGCCAAACCAAAACTCCGGATTTATCTATTACAAAAGAATACGGAATTCCCGATTGTCCATATTTTTCCATATAATTAGAATTTGTTTTCCCTTCGTCGTCTATAGCTAATATAATTCCAGTTTCTGAATTTTCCGGTCTGTTTAAAAAATCGCTTATGGTATTCGCATCTTCGTCCGTTACGCCTATAATAACCAAATCGTCCTTGTATTTGTTCTGAATATCCGTTAAATGTTTCATACTGCCGATACAAGGCGGACACCAAGTAGCCCAAAATTCAAGAACAACTATTCTCTTTCCGATTTCCTCCTCAAGTTTAACGGGTTCGCCTTTAAGCCATTCTTTAATCGCGATTGGTTCGGCGGGTTCTGAAATTAATTCAAGCGAAGGGGCTCCCCTTCTTACGCCGGCCATTTGCGATTGCGCTATTTTTGTGAAAACCTGAACGAATGATTTTATCGGTTCTACCGGAACCGCCGCTTTTATCGCCGCATTTTCTTTTGAAAAAACCACGTTTACTGAAACGGGAGTTTCAGCCGAATCGTCAATTTCTTTAAAAAAATCATTGGCATTATTTTGTCCGGAATCAGACATATTATTAAAAACGCCGGAGATATATTTTGCAAATTTCAATAAATACCATTCTATATAAGTATTCGTTCCAGCAGTTTTATTTGATTCAAAACTACCGGCGATTTTTTTATTATCCCGATTGTCTAATTGGTTGTCGATTATTTTATTATTATATTCCGGATTGCTCAAATCTCCGCAATTCATAAATCCTTTGTTCCCGATTTCAAACCATGAATATCCGAAATTCTCTCCGTATATAGAAGACATTTGAGTCGATAATTCTTTAAAAGTTTTATCCGCAGAAACAAAATCCAAACGCTTGCCCGACACTTTGACGTTCCGATAATCCGATTCGTTCATTTGGTTGTCAATTTTAATTCCAAACGGCTTATATATCTCGTTTAAAATCTTATTTCCAAATTTAGCGTATAAATCTGAAACGCTTTTTGTATAAACGCCTTGTTTTATCAAATCAGCTATATAAACTATCGACATTTTATCGGATTTATTTTTATAAATTCCTTCGACGTAATTCCCGCTTAACGGTTCCAACAAATTGCCAATTAAATTTTTTACTTGGTCTTTGTCTTCATCGTATTCATTTTTTTTATCGCTAATCTTCAAAATTTCTTCGACAATATTTTCCCATACATAATCAACTATTTTTTTTTGATATGCCGAATTAAAATAAGAGCCTATTACAAAAAAATAATTTTCTTCCGGAAGACTTTTTAATAATTCGTCCTTAAATCCGGTTTGTTTTGAAAAAAAATCAGAGAGCGTCGAATTAGGTTTAACCGTAAGCTTAAAATCATAAAATAATTTCAAAGCGGTAATATCAAGCGAAGATTCGACCATATTAATTTCTTCCAAAGATTTCATAATCAAATCCTTAAAAACTGAAAAAAAGACTTTTTCATAGCATTTGGTATCGTTCAATTCGTCAGTTTTTAAATATTCGGCGTTTTGTTTTTCTATAAATTTGTCAATATCGCTTTTAAAAATCGAATAAATTTTTTCTATATCAAACTTTGTGAACGCGCTTTTACCGGAAATACTAACGGGAATATTGTCTATCATGGAAAAAACATTTTCAAATTCAGTATAAATGTTTTTAGGGCAGATAACCGCGATATTATTTTTCAAACTGAAATATTTGTAAGCCGAAGCGCTCGTATCGGAATTTTCATTTAATTCAGACTCGAAATCCGGCGTCGAATAATAAAAAAACAAAGCGTTTTTTTTAGAATATTTTTTTGGATTTAAAAATAAAATCATTACAGGCTGATTATAATCCAAGGGATTGATTCCCAAAAATTTTTGGATTTGCATACTAATTGTCATAGCGGCCATTTGTCCCGCCTGAGGATTGATTTCATTGATCATTGCAGTTAAGTCCGAAACTGATTTTGTTAAATCCGGAATGCAAATGTATCCTATAGATTCTTCAATCTGAAAAGACGTTTCAGTTATGCCGCCCGCAAAACACGGTATTTGAAAAAATACTCCCAATAATAATAACGCTATTAAAAACTTTTTTAAACAAACCGGCGATTTCATTTTATTAATCTCCTTTTAAAACTATAATTTATAAACATATTCGCTTTTCTAATATTTTAAATATTTATTATCCGCTTATTTTTAAAAAAATTCAATGTTTTTTATTTTAGTGTTATACATCATTTCATAATAATAAATCTCGGATTTTGAATCAATATAGCCCTTGTCAAGCCCGTTGACTATTATTCTTTTATTTATATATTGTTTTATGTTTTTTATTGATATATCGAATCTGTCAGATTGCGAACCGTCCATTTTTTTGTATATGATATTCAATCTCAAAAAATACGGCTCAACTATCAAACCGGTTCTCGCATAATGTTTTATTAGATTTAGATTTCCCGTTAAACCGGCAAGTTCGGCGGCTTCCAGATACTGAGCCGCGTAATAGGGTTCGGTATTGACCGCTTGTTTTGCATAAAAATTTATCAAATTATTCACGAGGGGATTCTTTGCCAATTTCGAATATGCTTTTGCTATATTCATTTTAAAAAAACCGTTATCAGGTTCGGCTTCAGAACCCTTTTTAAAAAATTCTATGCTTTTTGCCTTGTATTCTAAATTTCCGGTTTTATAAAATTTTTTTTCATAACATTCGGCAAGTTTTTGCAATATTTCCCCGTTATCTGAAACGAATATCAATGATTTCTCGAATTTTTCAGCGGCTTTCTCAAAATTATTTTCATCAAAATATTTTCTTCCGGTTTCAGCGATTATTTCAGAATATAAATTCAAACCCGGCATAAGTATAAACAAAATCACAAATCCCGCGAATAAAATAATTTTTAATCGTCCTCTGATTATAACCGAAAACGCGGGTTTCATTTCCGACGAAACGCACCATATAAATAAAACCAAAAAATATTGAATAATTGGAACGTCGTATCCGACGTCCGCGCTATGATGAACAAGTATAAGTAAAATTCCTGAAATTCCGAGCGTTTTAATTTTAGACGGATTTACGATTGTCTCCGAAACCAATATGCAAATCATAACAAAAAAAATCGAAAGATTAATTATTCCGGTTTCATTCGCTATGTGTAAAAAAAAATTGTGCGGATTTTGTTGTTTCTTAACATATTTCAAATCGGATTTTATCGCCGGAAAAACATATCTAATAATTTTTGATTCATAAGTATTGTGACCGGTTCCGATTAACGGACTTTCAGAAAGCGATTTCACGCTTGAATTAATAATATTCAAACGCAAATTGCCGAATACGTCGTTTCTGGTTCTGTTATATCTTGAATATCCCGCTAAACAGCTTAATCCAAACAAAAACAAAATCATAACCGCTATTTTTTTTTTTGAAATACCGAAGCGTTTAGTTCCAAAAAATAATAACAACGCAAAAAAAACAATCGTCAAAGACAATACGGTTCCCAAAGATTTCGTCAAGAATAAAAAAACAATCAGAAACGCAGACATTAACGCGCCACCGATATTTTTTTTGTAAAATATAATCAGAAATACCAAACTGAATCCTATTGCGTCGGCTAATAAATTTGGATTTAAATATGTCGAGGTCAATCGTTCAGAAAAAAAATTTTTTTTAAACAATCCGTAGACGCAGATAATTAAAACGGATTTTGCTATAAACAAAAAAAAAGCTTTTTGGTCTGCCGGAATAAAAAATCTTCTTAACGCAATTAAAAGCAAAAGATACGAAAAATTATCGAATATTCCTAAAACAGTCCGGTAATGATTGATTGAATACAGATTTGAAATTACCGGAAAAAATATATAACAAATCAAAAAATAAATTTCCGGATAGGTCAGAGATATTTTTTTTAATTTATTTTTTTTAAAAGCGGTTAAATTAATAACCGCCAGTATTAAACATAACGAATAAACGTTGAAAACGCTTTTAACAGGATAAATTATTATATAAAAAAAAAATATATATAAACTTATCATAAACTCATAAGCGTTAATTCAAATATGATTTTATTTTCCGAAAAAATAGTTTATCTCTATTTCGGCGTTTTCGGGAGAATCCGAACCGTGAACTATATTTTCAGTCATACCCGTTGCGTATTCAGCCCGTATTGTGCCCGGAAGCGCTTTTGTGTAATCGGTGGCGCCCATAATAGTCCTGTATCGCGTTATTACTTCTTCTCCTTCCAATACCATTACTACTATTCTGCCTGAAGTCATAAACTCTACAAGCGTATTGAAAAAAGGTTTGCCTTTATGAACCGCGTAAAAACCCTCGGCTTTCTCTCTTGAAAGACGAAGCATTTTCATTTCTTTAATCTCGATTTTATTCCTTTCGAGCCGCGTTATAACTTCTCCGATAACATTCTGCCGAACTCCGTCCGGTTTGATTATTGACAATGTTCTTTGAATCATAAAACTAAATCTCCTTAAAATTATTACTTAAAAAAACGAGGTTTTGAATTTAATATTATTCCGCGATTTTTTCAGCGGCCGCCAAAACTGAGTTTGGAATTTTTAATCCGGTTGCCGCCGCGGCTTTAGAATTAACATATAAACTGCCGTTAAAAAATTCATTGCTTAAAAACGGCAGATTCCCGGGTTTAGTTCCCTTTAAAACGCTTATTATCATATTGGCAAAAATTTTTCCCATATCCTCGTATGGACGTTCAGCGGTCATTGTCATACCCATATCGAGTCTGTCGGAACATCCGTATCCAAACAAAGGAATTTTTGCGTCTCCGCATTTTTTTGATAAAACCGGAAGACTGATTTCGTTATAACTGTCGTAAATCTGAAACAAAGCGTTAACCCGTTTATCAATCAAAGACATTACCGCTTCAGATATTTCAGATTCGGCGGTAAAACCCGATTCGATAATTTCGATTTTTTTGGATTGAGCCGCTTCTAATATTATTTGTTTTTGAAACGCTGATTCAATGTCGCCTGTTTTAAAAATAATCCCTAATTTATCAATTGCAGGAAGACATTTTGAAATCGCGTCTATTATCAAGTCCGAAGCCGGAACATAATAAACGCCGGAAACGTTATCAAGATGTTCGGTATCGGAATTTCCCGCTCCAAGTATAAAAGGATTGCTCGTTAAAGCGAACAGAATATTTTTTTTAGGAGCGCGTTTCAACGCAGTATATAAAGATTGAGAATGAAGGGTAATCAGCAAATCCGCGTTATCCGTCGCCGCAGCGTCAATCAGCATAGCGAGCGTAGTCATATCAGATTGCGCGGATCTTGACCTTATTTCAAAATCAACTCCGTTTTCGTAACCCGCTTCTTTCAACGCTTTAACCGCGTTTTGTTCAAGTTCAAACGCTCCTTTATCATTGAATCTTACTATGTCGATATTCATTTTTTTCCCGAATTTTGAAACCGCCGCTTCTTTTGCCGGTTCGCCGGTTTTACCGGTATTGCACCCGAAATTCATTGTCGCCATTAAACCAAATATCGCTATTAAAAATCTTTTAAAAAAATGTTTCATAAACTTTTATCCTTATATAAATTGACAATCATTAAGCAAGGAATTTTTCAAAATCATATTGCGGTTTTCGGATTAAAACGACCGCTATTCCGCATAAACGGCATACACGCGGTTTCCCGTATTCAACGCCTTAAGCGCTCCGTTAATTTCAAATCTTGCAGACGGCGCAGTTGTTCCCACTCCTATATTCCCCGAATTATCAATATAAAACAAATTTGAATTTGAAGAATTTTTTATCGACAATGCGGCTGTGGAACTGTCGCTCCCGCTTCCTTTAATCTCAAGTTTAGCCGCCGCGCTATTATCGCCGATTGAAACATTTCCGGTTTTAAACACAATAAAACCCGAATTATTTATCATCAGACTGTCGCCTGTTATCAATCCCGTAAAAACAGGATTATTCAAATTTGATTTTAAAGCAAAACTGTCGTTGATTTCAGAATGTATATTGTTAACCCGCGAATTTATGCTTGCCGTTTCGTTATTAACTTGAATTTTAAAAGAACTCAATTCGCTCTTTAAAGCGGATGTGTCTGCGCTTAACGAATTTAACCAATTATAAATCATCAAAGTATCGGCATGAACAACAAACCTGTATGACGTCAAATCGCTTTTCAAGGAATTTGTATCAGTTCCAAGCGAATTTAATAGAGAATAGATATGAATCGTTTCATTTTCCACATTTGTTTTATAATCCGAAATAGAATTTTTTAACAAATGAGTATCAGAACTTAATAATTTAATATAATTATCTACCTGCCCTTTGTTATAAAAAGTGTCGTTCATCGAAGTTTGTAAATTTTCAATAACGCTTATTCTGTTTTCCGTATTCGCCGAATCGCTTTCCAAACCCGATAATCTGTTTTCCGTATTCGCCGAATCGCTTTCAAGATTTGTTATTCTGTTTAACAAACCCGCGGTATCCATTGATATTGAATTTAACTGATTTTGAATTGACGAAGTTACGCCGTCAAGATAACCGAATTCCGAATTGCTTATCGTTCCATCCCCGATTTTTTCGGCGTTAATATTCGCAAGCATCTGATTATTGCCGAGCCGAATCAAAGCGGTGTCGATTTTAGAAGGATTTATATTCGCATTATCCGCGATATCTTCATTTGCCAATTCGCCGTTTTTAATATGCGCGCTTGTAATCGAAGCGTCGATTATTCCCGAAGAAACTATTCCTGATAATTGAGAGCCGTCGCCAATGAAATGACTTGCTTTTACTTTTCCGCCAATCTCAAGCTGTTCTGAAGGCGCAAGCGTATTAATTCCTACCTTGCCGTCTTTTCTCACTATAAAAACATTATTTACGGAAAAAGTATCCGTTATAGTTAAATTTCCGGTTCCAACCGCATTCGCTCCTAAAAAAAAAGCCGTAGCGGCGGTATCGGAATACAGAGCTTTTATCGAATACATACTATAATTTATTTTTGAACGCGGCATTAATTCGCCGCCGTTATTAACATTGATTCCAAGATAATAGGTTTTGTCGAAAACAAGGGAATTCAATAAAGAAATATTTCCGAGTTCAACGGAAAAAATTCCGTTTTCAAATGCTATTGAATTATGAGTTTCCGTCCATAACGCAGAACCGCCTGACGCAGAATTATATATGGAAAAAACAACGGGCAGCGTCCCGTTCACTCGTATTCCATTTGCTTCTGTTATTTTCCCTTGAAATATTATCGAGGGATTTAAAGCGGCTAATTCATTTAAGCATAATAATAAAAGAAATAACGTTGATAGAATTTTTTTTGTTGTATTCATTCTTTTATCCTTGTCTTTTTAAATATTAAAAAAAACAAATAATATCTGCGCCTCTAAAAAAAACAGACAATCTTTTTATAGGTTCGCTTATCCGCTTCGCCTATTATCATAATGCGTATTTAAAAATACTTGATTTATTAAAAAAATCAATATATATCATTGTTGAAATCGAATAAATGGTCGAGTTCACGAAAATAGAAAAAGCCAACCTCGAACAATAATTAACAAAATAA
>DAINAU010000033.1:0-30021 GCA_036733285.1 bacterium | reverse complement strand
TAATTAAATCGTGTTGCTTCGCATAAGTGAAGCAACTGCGATTTCAAGTGAAGAAACCGCCGAGCTCTGCTCGGCGGAGCTTCACACAGGTTTCAAAACGCTTCAAAAAATATTCTTGCCATAAATGCAAGAAATTTATTGATAAGATACTATATAATATTTTTATACTTTAAATATATAACAACGGCGATAATCCAGATGATAAGCAAGTAATAATGCCACTTGCTTTTTTTTATTTCAAAAGGGTCTGACATAATTCTTTCGGAATTAACCGGCAGCTTTGCCGTTTTAGTTAACGAAGTTCCAAAAGGTATATTGATTTTTACTCTCGAATTAATAGCCCAGCCGTTAGAGTCGAGTATCGGCGCAAGATTTCGTTCTTTTAATTTGAAGTAAGCTATTATCATAGCGGGTCCTGAAATTAATAACATAACGCCGCCGACCGCTAACGGAGCCTGCCACCATTTTAAAGCGAGAAGACCCGTAACAATTGAAGCGACCGCGGTTCCTATGGCGCCGAGCGCCAATCCGATAGCTGCGAATATGCCGACAAATTTTCCCATATCCACCGGAGCCGGTTCGGTTTTTGCAGAAGGAGTTTTTGCCGGTTGCGGAGCGTCTATTTTTTGTTGTTCGATTTTTTTACCGGTTTCTTCGATACCTGCTCCCATTTTATCTTCGACAGATTTTGATTTTGAAGCCGCGAATTTCTGAATTTGGCTTGTTATCATTTTTGCGACGGCTCTATACGGCGACCAAAACGCCTGTTTTATGCTTATCGGATTTTCAATTATTTTAACGACAGTGGCATTCCAATCGCATCCGGTTCTGTCGTAATAAATTCCGTTTCTGCCAGGCATTAATTGACCCGCGTCTCCGGCAGTAACAGCCGCCGCAATAGTTATTTTGCCCGGAGTTCCGTCTCTTCTTACGCAATCGCAATATAACAGATATGCCCTGCTTAATCCCGCAAGCAGAGCGTGTTTTGCGGCGTCTTCGACGGATACGCATAAATCGCAGCTTCTACCGTCGATAAATAAAGTTCCGGATTGAAAAATCGCTTTTGCTTCAGGATTATAAAAATGTTCGAATGAAACAAAATTATTCAGCGCCGGATGCAAATCCCTGCATAACCTTAACAATTTATTTACCGAAATAATCGCGTTTGCCTGCGGTTCGAATTCTTTGTCTTTTTCTATCAGTTTCATAATTTCATTCTTGTAATCATTTCCGCAATTAACAATTTCGCGAACTCGATTTAATCCGAGTTCAATCATTTTAGAATCGGGTTTGGCGTTTAAAATTTCTTCGAAAATTGAAAATTTATATTTAAACGATTGCCATTGTTCAAATGTAAGTTCGCGGATTTCGCCTAATATCGGAGTTATTATCGTGTTGTAAAATTCCTCGATTTTTTCGCGCCATAACGGATTAATTCCTGATTTTAGATTTAAAATTTTTGTGGAGTTGGGAAGCGATATCGGCAGGTCTTTTATTTCGGCGCAATTGTAATTCAACTGTTTGACTATAAATTCCGAATATATTTTATCAGCGGAGTTCATCGAAGATTCCGAGTTTTTATCAAAATCAATAAGATTGCATCTGATAAAATAATCGTCTATCTTAGCTTTTAACGAATCAAACAGTTCAATTTCTTTAAGCAGGTTCTCCATAGGAGGCAGAATTTCAGATTTTTTTTCAAGCTCAAGATTCCAGTTTAAATAAGCTTCCGTCTGACTAAAAAATTTTTCTAAAATATCGATTGAAATTCCTGGTTTGCCCGCTTTGTCAATTTCGCTGCCGCAACAAAAAATTATTTCTTCAATTATTTTTTTTATTTCGGGATTATCCGAACTGTCAGAGTTTATAATGCCGTCCCCGTTAAATCTTGTTTTCTCAAAAATTTTCATTGTGTCGGAAGCGTCATCAATCGTAATTATTTTCGAGTCTTTTTTGTCGAGATTGTCAAGAATGTGTTTTGCGGATAAAAATAAGGTTTTGCCTTCTTCCGTATCCTGATTGAAATCTGAAAGATCAAGCGACCCATTATTGTTAATTAAAACATCGGGATTTTTTAAAACTCCGCACACCCAATTAATTGCGTTTATAATTTCATTCGGTTTTATATTTCCATCGTTATCCGAGTCCAAAAGCGAAAGCGAAGTTTTGTCAAATTCAACGCCTTTTACCGGACAGTTTAAAGCCACCCATAACTTTTGGTCAAGATATGGAATATTTTTTATATCGTCGCCGGTTTCAATGCGGACTTGTTCAAATCCCCCGATTTTATTGAATCTCCAGATATGTTCCGGTTTAGAGTTTTTTTGCAAGCTCATAATAATTACCTCCAAATATTTTATTCCGTTTTAATTTGTATCTTGAAATGCGGTCTTTTGTTTTCTATATCTATTTTGCCGGAATCAGGCGATTCAAAGATTATTCTTGAACCGAGATTCTGAGTCAAGAAATATTCTCTAAAAGACAATATTCTTGTTTCAATTAAACCGCCGAACAATTTATCAAGTTTTTCAATTCCGATATAATCGGAGCATAAGTTCTCGAAAGTTTTTTGGATTTGAGAGTTAAGGGATTTATCATGTTTCAATTTGGATTTACTGCCGACGGTTAAAAATTGTAAAAAATTAGAATCGGATTCGGATATTTTTTTTGTCTCGGTCATATCTTGAGCCGATAATGGTTTAGAATCCGGATAATTGCGCAGGGCTCTAAAATAACTTTCTTTACAGAAATTCGCGGCGAACATTTTTTTTTCTTCGTCAAAATCCGTAAAATGAACAAACTCGATTTTTAATCCGGTTCTTTCGTCGAGTATTTTTTTTAATTTGCCGAATTGATTATTCTGTTCGGAGCCGGGTTTGATTTGAAGAAAATCAAACCTGATTTCCTTTAATTCTTCTTCCGAACCGCCGGCTAATTTAGCGAGAAGTCCGAACGGACTAGTCGCGGCTTTAATTAAAACGTTTTTAATCGCATACCATATTACTCTGTTAAGTTTGAATTCGGGGTCGTCGACATTTCCTTCAATCGGTATGTCAAGTCTAATATTCTTATTCTTGTCGCGCAATACGGCGAGCGCCAATTTAACGGGCATACCCGAACCTTCAAAATCGGGATTTTTCTCTCCCAAATCAAAATTATTGAAATCGATGATGTTTTCTGATTTCAATTTTCTATTTACGATATCTATTTTGGAATTAAAAATGAATTTTCCCGATAATATCGGATAAGCCATAGCTTTGAGCGAGTAAGGAGACAATTCAGGCAATGAAAACTCATCAAACGAAATATTAGCGGTCAGTTTAGATAAGTCGATTTTAAAATTCGAATCAAACGCAAGTTTTCCGGTTCGATTAATTATGGAAGACAGTTTTAAATCGGAAAAAGCCGGACCGGCGGGATAAAGAATGTTTTTTGCCGAAAACGATATTTTTTCAATCCTGTGCGTAAATGGCTGCGGAATATTTAAATCCTTAATTATTGCGGAACCGTTAGATATTTCAAATTTTTTTAAAACGAGGTTTAGAGGAATCTCTTCTTTTTTTGCTTTTCCGGTTTTCGCTGGCTCGGTATTAGACATAAATTCTGATTTAATCAAAAAACTAAAATTGTTGTTCTTATCATAATTTTCAAAATTCAGTTTCGGAGAATCGAATTTAATTTTTTCTATAACTATTCTTTTTTTTATCAAATCGAATTCCGGCATATCTAAACTTATGTCTTTAACGGAAAAAATTTCTCTGCGGTTTATAGTTTCAGATAAATTTAAATTTTTGATATTCTGTTTTAAAGTTAACTTTGATATGTTGTTTTTCAGATTGCCGGAGAGTTCGGCTTTTAAATTCAGAATTCCGTCGTTCAACGAAATGTTTGCGAATTCGGCGATATAAGATTGAAAAACGTTTAATAAAAGATTATCAATTTGAGCAGAACCGGCATAATCGTCGTTTGCCGGATTGTATGTCAAATTTAAAATTATATTTCCAATATTATTGACGGAAAACTTTGAATTAAAATTAATATTGTCGTTTTGGTTGTCAATCGCTCCTTTAAAATCGTTTACATTGTTTATGTTGGAGGCTTTAAAGCCGATATTGCCGAAAGTATGTTCTTGCCGGTTTTTTAAAATCCTGTTTTTAAAAACAAATGAACCGTCGTCGATAATAAACTCGGAAATTGAAAATTTAAAATTAGCTGAACCGGTTTCGTTTTTATCTTGAACAAAAGAACCCGAGTCAGTATTCGCGAACTCGCTTGGATTTTCCGGAATAGAATTGTTTATTGAACCGGTTGTATCCATACCCGCGTTTTGATTAGAAGAATTCAGAGGTCTTAAAATATTTGAAAAAGAGGTTCCGCTTTTTGATACTGAAAAATATACGGAAGGGCGTTTTAACGAAATAGATTTCAAATCGATTTTTTTATTAATAAAATCAAATTCGTTTAATGAAATCTTTAATTCTGAAAATGAAACAATTGGTTTGGTTTCGGATTCGGAAGTAAAATAAAAATCTTTAATTATATTGTCCGCTTTCAAAATCAGATTGCCGGATTTATAATTTCCGCCTACGTTTAAATCCGCGCCGACGCCGCCCGCTATATCGGAAAAATTACAAAACTCTTTTAAATAAGGTTTTAATAAAGTAATGTTGTATTCTGAAAGATTAATCGACCCCTTGTAATCTCCCGAATCGATATTTAAAGACAGACTTGCTGAAAACCGAGCCGAATTATTTATTATGGTTTTAAGATTCATTTCAAAAGGAGTTTTGATTCCCGCAAAAAAAGGCAGATGAAAATTCATACCGGAAAAATCAAACGACGAATCGCGAGTCTTATCTGAAAAAGTAATCAGACCGTTGTTAATTATCAGGTTTTTCAATGAAAAGTTTTTGTTTTCAGAAGAATCCGTTTCGTCTTCTTTTTCAGAAAATTTGATTATGATATCTGAAAAATTAAAACTTCCGTCTTTATTATATATAATTTTTATATTCGGATCGTCTAACCGGATTTGTTCGATATATATCTTTCCGATAAACAATCGCAGCATAGAAATATTGACGTTTAAGTTTTTAAAGGAAATAAAGGTATCCGAATTATCGGATTCATAAATAACAAATCCTGAAATATCCGTATTTCCCGAGAAAAAATTTATATCTATATCGTCAATAAATATTTTTCGGCCTAAAACCGGAATTGAATTATCTACGGCTAATTTTTTTAGGATTTCCGGAGTAATAAACAGAATAATAATGAAAAGTATAATTAAAATAATAGCGATTTTTTTTTTCATATAATTTGATTTTTTATTTGAATAATTTTCGGATTAAATATTGTATCCGGCAGTTCCAACGCCGTTGTAAACATCTATCATAAGACATAATTGATTATAATTATTTTTATGAATTTTTGCAAGTTTTTTTATTTTTTATAATTAATTCTATATGACATTTTTTGCAGTCGTATAAACAAAAAATGAATACCTTGAAATTTCTTTTTGGTTTTTAAATTTTATAACTGTTTGATAATTATATTGTTGAATAATTTTTTTTCATTAATCCTTTAATTTGCTTAAAAGAAATATTGTAAAAATAAATATATGGAGTTTGATTATGAGAGCATTATCAATATCATTAATATTAATAACAATAATTGTTACCTCGAGTTTTGGAGGCATAATCGATTGGTTCGGAGGAAATTTCAGCGAGAACGGCAGTTTGTCAGACGACGCTAAAAAGCTAATCGAAACGGCATTTGAAGGGTTGGACAGAAAAAATATTGTAGATTGTCATATTCATATTTTAGGGGTTTCCGAAGAACAGAGCGGATGTTATGCAAATCCTGATATGAAATCATTTTTAAAAAGTCCGGTTAAACATATAAAATATCTAATATATTTAAGCGCTTCGAAATCCAGAAAAAATAATGTTGATGACGAATATATGAAAAGATTAAGCGATTTAATAGAAGCGTTTAATCCCGAAGGGAAACACTTGATTTTTGCGATGGATAAATATTATGAAAAAAACGGTTCGGCTAATAATGAAAAAACTGAATTTTATGTTCCGAACGATTATGTTTATGAATTGTCAAAAGCAAAAGAATATTTTATTCCGGTCGCATCGGTTCATCCTTACAGAGCCGACGCGCTTGACGAGCTTGAGAAGCTGGCAAACAAAAACATACGATTTATCAAATGGATTCCGAATTGTATGGGCATAGACCCTTCTGACACAGACATAATTCCTTTTTATAACGTTATGAAAAAACGCGGGATGATTCTAATATCGCATACCGGAAACGAAGACGCCGTAGAAGCCGGAGACAATCAGAGATTTGGGAATCCGCAGCTTCTTAAACTTCCGCTCGATTGCGGAGTGAAAGTTATCGCCGCTCATTGCGCGACTTCAGGAAAAAATATTGATGTGGAAAATCCCGATAAGAAAAAAGCTGACAATTTCGATTTATTCATCCGAATGATGGATAATCCCAAATATAAAGATTTGTTATTCGGCGATATATCCGCGATAACTCAATATAATCATATGAATAAATCTCTGGAAATACTTTTAAACAGAACAGATTTGCATTGCAGACTGATTAACGGAAGCGATTATCCGCTGCCGGGAGTAAATTTTCTCATAAGAACTAATAAATTGTACCGTAATAAATTTATCGCTAAAAAAGAAAAAAAACTTTTAAACGAGATTTATAAATACAATCCGCTTATGTTTGATTTCGTTTTAAAGCGTATTATAAAATCGCCTGGGTTTAATAACAAATTTTCCGACATGATTTTTCAGCATAATTTGAGTAAAATTGCAATAGAATAAATCGCGTTTCGCTGAAGCGAGCTTGAAAATTTAAATTGGATTTTTTTAAATTGTAAATTATTTTAATAATATTCTACCGGAGGTCTTCTATGGCGCGTCAGGAAGAACAAAAAATCTTAATTAAAAATGCCCGTTCAAAATTTTTGGCTATGGCAACGGCTTACTCGCTCGGAGTATTCAACGATAATTTTTTCAAACAGGCGGCCATGCTGCTTGCCGTCGCCGCTGGAAAAAGCAGACTTCAAGGAATAGCAACGGTATTATTCTCGCTTCCGTTCGTTTTGTTTTCTTCGTATGCGGGATGGTATTCGGATAAATTCGTAAAAAGAAACGTTATAATCTGGACTAAAATTTTAGAGTTTGCGGCTATGATAGCGGGAGCATATGGAATCTTGTTTTCAAACTGGTTCTGCATCGTGGCGATGGTAGGGCTTATGGGATTTCAGTCGACTTTATTCAGTCCGGCTTTAAACGGCTCGATTCCGGAACTTTATCCCGAGTGGTATGTTCCTAAAGCGAACGCTCTTTTAAAACTGGTAACCACTCTTTTTATTTTATTGGGAATCGCGCTTGCCGGAATAGCTCTGGACCAGAATTGGTTCAATGCAGAACCCTTTAATTTCGGAAGGTTTTTAGTTTCAATTATTATTCTCTCGGTTTCTTTGATAGGAGTAGCGGCTTCATTCAAGGTAAATAAATACGAGTCCAAATCAACGTCCGAACCTTTTCCTTGGTTTGGTCCGATAAATTCTATAAAAGATTTGTTTATCATAAAAAAGGATAAGGAATTATTTTTAGCGCTTATGGGAAGCTGCTTTTTTTACGGAGTTTCTTCGTTTATAGTTTTAACGCTTAACGCTTACGGATTGGCGCAATTGAATTACTCGCAAACTTTAACCGGACTAATGTCGGTTGCTCTTATGATTGGAATATGCGCCGGTTCGATACTTGCGGCAAAACTCTATTCGGCGAATAAATGGCATAGATTGATTTCATTGTCAATCGCCGGCATAGCCGCTGGACTTGGCGCGGTTTCCGCGATTGCTTCGATGTCTCAGTCAATTCAAAAACCGGTTCTATTTTCATCGCTTGTTTTAACCGGCTGTTTCGGCGGTCTGCTTTTGATTCCAATAGCTTCGTTCATACAAATACGTCCCGCTGAAAATGAAAAAGGCAAAATTCTCGGAGTCTGTAATTTTATTGATTTTACCGGAATACTTATCGGAGGCCAGATTTTTTCAATGGTTTCGAATATTAATCCTTCGATAGTTCTTTTTTATTTATGCTTGTTTTGTTTTGCCGCAGCGATTATTTTTTATTTTAATATAAGGGACTTAAAAATGAAAAATTCAAAAAACCTCTGCAATTCGATAATAATATTTTTTTTAAAATGCGTTCTGTTTATAAGATATTCAATCAAAATAAGCGGATTGGATAAAATAAAAAAAACGTCCGGTAAAGGAATTCTGTTTCTGCCGAATCATCCCGCTCTTATTGATCCGGTTATTTTATATTCTGTTTTATATAATAAATTTCAACCCAGACCCCTTGCGGCTCAAGAACAGCTTGATTCGCATTTGGTAAATTTTTTTGCAAAACGCGTTAATCCTATTTCCGTTCCCGATATTCATCTTACCGGAAAAGAAAACAAAGACTCCGCGTTGAAATCGGTTATGATTACCGCGGAAGCCTTAAAAAGCGGCGATAACGTCATCTTATATCCTTCGGGAAGACTGTATACGCAATATCTTGAGAATATCGGAGCGAACAGTTCGGTGGAATTTATTTTGAAAGAAATTCCCGGCGTTCAAATTGTTCTTATAAAAACTTCAGGTTTATGGGGCGGCAGTTTGAGCAGGGCGGACGGGACTTATCCGTCTTTCACAAAAAAAATGAAGATTTATATAATCTCTCTTTTTCTAAATTTGATTTTTTTCGGACCGCGGAGAAAAGTTACTATTGATATCGTCGAACCCGCGGATTTCCCGAGAAATTCGGACCGTTTGATTATAAACAAGTATCTTGAAAATTTTTACAACAACGGCGCTTTGAAAAATACTTTTGTTCCGTATAATTGGTTTCAAGGATTCGCTCCGAAAATTTTGCCGGAACCGGAACAAAGAAAAATTTCCGGAAACGTTGAAAACGTATCAAAAGAAATCCGCGATAAAGTAATTGAATATTTAAAGAAAAAGACGGGAATAAAAGGCGTTTCTTTGGAATCGAATTTATCCGCGGACCTCGGAATAGACAGCATATCCCTTGCCGATATTATGGTCTGGATTGAAAGCGAATTCAACGTTGCGTTGGAGGATATGGAAGGAATTCATACGGCCGGAGACTGCGTTATCGCCGCCGCAGGAATAATCGTAAGCGGAAAATCCGAAGAATTGTCGAATGTCAATATAGAATGGTTTAAGCCGAATACAATGGATAAAACTATTATTTTTCAAAAAGAAAATCTTGGCGAAATATTTTTGGAAATATCGCGGAAGTTTCCGAATCAGTTGATTATCGCCGACAAAAATTCCGGTTCAAAAACATACGCAGATTTGACAGCCGCGATAATAATCTTCCAAAAATATTTTTCCGGATTCGCCGGAGATAGAATTGGAATTATGCTGCCCGCTTCAGTAGCTTCTGTGGTTTCATATTTCGGCGCGTTGTTTTCCGGAAAAGTTCCGGTAATGATAAATTGGACAGTAGGCGAAAAACAAATGAAGTATTCGCTTGAACAGACAAACGTAAGTTTTGTAGTTACTTCAAAACAGCTTTTAAACAAAATAAAATCTCAGGGTTTTGACTATTCGCAGATGAAAATAAACTGGATATTTCTCGAAGAGTTTGCCGCCGCTGTTTCTAAACTCGATAAATTATCCGCGTTCTTGAAAAGCAGATTTCCATCAAAATTTTTAAACGTCGGAAAAATCAAAGACACGGCAGTTATTCTTTTTACAAGCGGCTCCGAAGATAATCCTAAATCGGTTCCGCTATCTCATAAAAACATAATTCAAAATATTCGAGACGTTTTGGAATACGTAAAACTTGAAAATTCCGACGTTATACTCGGTATGCTTCCGCCTTTTCATTCGTTCGGAATTACCGCTACTATGATGATGCCTTTATGTTTGGGATTAAAAACAGCGTATCATCCGAATCCTACGGAAGGAGTTATGCTTGCGAAAATTATTTCGGCTTATAAAGTTTCGATGCTCGTAGGAACCCCTACTTTTCTTAACGGAATAATGAGATGCGCCATCAAAAAACAAATGCAGTCCGTAAGAATAATCGCAGCCGGCGCTGAAAAATGCTCGGAACATGTTTTTAACGCGATTAAAGAAATTTGCCCGCAAGCCGTTGTTTGCGAAGGTTACGGAATAACCGAATGCTCGCCTATAGTAAGTTTTAATCCTACGGATAAACCTGCGGCCGGAACAATCGGCAAGGTTTTAAAATCAATTGAATACGCTATTATAAATCCGGAAACGCGCGAAAGAGTTGGAAAAGGCGCTCCGGGTATGCTTTTAGTGAGAGGCGACAGCATTTTTTCGGGTTATCTGAATGAAAAAGATAACAATCCTTTTATGGAATTTGATAATAAAACATGGTATAAAACCGGAGACCTTGTTTCCGAAAATCAAAATGGATACCTTGTGTTTCAGGGAAGATTAAAACGGTTTATAAAAATCGGAGGGGAGATGATTTCGCTTCCGGCAATCGAATCGGTTCTCAATAAAAATCTTATTCCGGATAATTTTGATAATGAAGGACCGGCGTTTGCAGTCGAAGAACTTTTGCTTGAAAATTCTTCAAAACTCGTTTTATTCACAATTCTGGACGCGGATAAATCTACTGTTAATACTGCTATTAGAAAATCGGGATTATCAAATCTCCACGCTATTTACAGGATAATAAAACTTGACGAATTGCCCGTCTTGGGAACCGGAAAAACCGATTATAAAAAATTAAAAAGTTTATTAACTGAATTTTTGAAAAAGGAGAATATATGATCGATTTGAATATTACAAATGTTTCAAATAATTTATTTGAATTTGCTAAAACCAAACAAATCAGTTTTGCAGCGTTAGTTAAAGGGCTTGAATTATCAAATTACAGACCTGAAGAATATGAATGGAAAAAATTTGCGAACTTAATATTTCTCGTTTTAGGAACCTGTTTTTTAATATCGGGAATTTTTTTCTTTTTCGCGTATAATTGGAACGATATGCCTAAATCGGCCAAGTTTGCGATTATTGAATCTATGATAGTCTTATCAACTCTTTTTTCGGCCATTAAAAAACCTTGTTCATATGCGGAAAACTATTTGCTCTTAACTTCAACGGCGCTTGTAGGAGTATTGCTCGCGGTATTCGGTCAAATATATCAAACCGGAGCCGACGCTTATCAATTATTCGCGGGGTGGACTTTGCTTATAGCAGGCTGGGTATTTATAAGCAATTTTCTGCCGATATGGACAATCTTCATAGTTTTAATAAATACGTCTTTAATTCTTTATTGGATTCAGATTTGTCATACAAGTTATGATATGCCTGTGAAACTATTCGAATTGCTCGCTTTGGTAAACTTTGTATTTCTTGTTTTGTTTGAGTTATTGCAAAACAAAAAAATATTCTGGATTAAAGGAAGATGGTTTCCGAGAATCATATATTTTACAATTATTTGTTATTTGACAATTCCTATGATTGCGTATATTTTTGAATTTAAACGAATGTCGGCTAACGATTTTATTTTATTATTGTGTCCGTTATTTTATTGTTCTTTCATCGTATGCTCAATAATTTACTATTTCAAATTTAAGATTGACGGAGTTATTCTCTCAGCGTCGTTATTATCTTGCATAATAATAACGACTTCATTAATTGGAAAATTTATGTTTAAAGGCTCCGGTTCTTTTATTATTTTGGCGTTAATAATTATTATTCAAGGAACCGGCGCGGGATTATGGCTTAAAAATATTCAAAAAGATCAAGGTGAAAAAAATGAAACTGAATAAAAGCTCTGAACAAAAATTTTATGATATTGTTTCCGAATTAAAAAATCAAAAATATGTATCGGAAGATTTTGCATATTCTACGAACCAGTCTGAATCGGCGTGGTATGTAAATGGAATAATTGGGTTTTGCGCTTGGTTTTCCGCTTTGTTTATATTAGCTTTTATATTCGGAACTTTCCATAGGATATTATACGATTCTCCGGCGGTTATTATGCCTTTAGGAATTTTATTATGCGGAACCGCGGTAATTATAACAAAGCATCCCAAAAATAAAAATAATATTTTTTTAAATCAATTATCGTTAGCTATTTGCATAGCCGGAGAAATTTTATTTATAATAGGAACCCAAGAAAAATTCCATAGCGTTTCTATAAACGCTCTAATTACGATTGCTCTTCAAATTTTCTTAATTATTTTGTATAACAATTATATTCACAGGTTTTTATCCGTTCCGGCAATATTCGTCGCCCTGCTTATTATTTTCAAAGAAATAAACGCCGCCTATTTAACGCATCCGCTTGTATTCGCTTCCGCTTTTGCCATACTAAAAGCGTGGAGTTATAAACAAAATATTTTTTGTTCAAAGTTTTCTGATTTGTTCGCTCCAATTTCATACGGTTTGAGTTTTGCTTTTTTACTTACATTCTTAATTGTTATAAATAAAGAAACTTCGCTTTATCTTGAGATAGAAAACTGGTATTTAAGTTCCGCGGCAATTTTGATTTCATTATTGTATTTCGAGAATTCGGCGATTAAAAAATTGACTTTGATTCGTAAAAACAAGTTTTATATTCTTGTTTATTTATTCACTATTTTATTGACAATCGCAACTCTAAAATCTCCCGGAATTATGGCGGCATTTCTGATTATGCTGATATCCTTTAATTACAGAAATATTTTTATGTTGAGCTTTTCAGTTATTTTTCTTTTTATATATATTATTTTTTTCTATTACGATTTAGAAATCAATCTTTTAATGAAATCTCAAATTCTTATATCAACCGGAATATTGTTTTTAATAATAAAATATCTTATTCAAAAACTGCAATTTAATTCTGAAAAAACGGTTTAAGCATTGAATAAACGGAGAAAATTTTATGAAAAAATTATTTATACTTATTTTTTTAGCAATAAACTTAATCGTAATTAATTGGAATATTTACCAAAAAGAAATGATTTTGAAATACGGGAAAACCATATTTTTAGAATTGGCTCCGGTTGACCCGAGATCCTTGATGCAAGGCGATTATATGCGGCTTAGATATAGGATAGCCGAAGATATCAAGACCAAGACGCAAATCCAAAATAAAGACGGATATTTAGTTTTATCAATAGATAATTTTGGAAGAGCGGAATTCGTTAGATTTCATTCTAAAAAAATCAAATTGAATGAAAACGAAATTTTGTTGAAATACCGAAATCGAGGCAATATATTAAAACTTGGGGCAGAATCGTTTTTTTTTCAGGAAGGCAAAGCCTGCCTATACCAAAAAGCAAAATACGGAGAATTAAAAGTTTCCAAATCAGGCGAAAGCCTTCTAATTGATTTGAAAAATACAATTGACTTTTGAAGAAAGAACATTTATGCTAAAAACATATTAAATTATATGACTGTTAAACAAAATATACGTTAATTGAAAATAGTCTTATTCATCAAGAAAAACTACGGAATGTTTTTTAACGGAAAATTTCTTGTTGAAGAGATGTTGGAAACAGGAAAATTTTATGAGCAGCGTCGTGGTTATTACTCCGGCAGTGGGAGTTTATGCGGTTGTCGGCGGCTTATTGGCCGCGGCGTTATTTTATGGCGGCTCTAAAATTTACAAGCATATCAAACAAAAGAAAAATATAAAATTCTGCGCCGCGGCTTTTACAGTAATGAAAAAAGCGATTGAACAAATCAAAGAAAAAATCGAATCGTATCATTTGGAAACAGCCGATAAATTGGCTTTTGAAAAAAAAACTCTTATTGATTTAGAAAAAAAAATTACCCGCCTCGAGACTAAAAAAATAAACGACCAACTCGTCGATGATATTGAAAAAATTAATTATCAAATAAGTTCGATTCAACAAAAAACCATTCTCGCAAAAATAAACGAAGAAGAGACTCAAGACGAAATATCAAGCGTAATATCCGAATTTAAAAATTTTTTTAAAGAACATTTAAGCGATTCAAATTATGTAAAAAAAATCTCTGAGTTTTCAGAAGAATTTCAGCGAATAACAGCGTCGACCGGATTATATACAAAACTCTCCAAACTTTCCGAACTCAAGGAAAAAACGGCGGATATCCAATGTTTCGCTCGTCTTTCAAAAAAAATAGAGTTTAATAATTCCGAAGATGAGCTTTCGCGCGAGGAATTTAAAAGATTAAATATAAAGGAAACCCTGCTATCGCAAATAAAACATTATTCCGCCAGGATTAATTCTCGCATATATGACGAAAATATTGCCGGTCTTGAAAAAGAAGCGGTCGACTGCGGCGATATTGATAGATTAAAGTTGATTAAAGAAAATGTTAAATTAGTTTATTCAAGACTTAAAGAGGATATTTCACTGACAATAATTTTCAAAGAGCGGTTGAATTCAATAAAACTCGAACTTTCAGCGCTAAATACTCCCGAACAATATTTTGAGACAATTGATAATCTATTAAAACAAACAATTATAAAAAGACCGGAATTTACCGACGTTTTGAATAAAATCAACGCCTTTGTAATTTCAGAAGAAAACAAAAAATTAAAAAGTTCGTTTTTGCGGAAGTCTTCTGAAATTCTGAATAAAATGGGTTATTCTCTTATTTCAGAAAACGAAATTTCCGGAGTTGATTCCGGCAAAATCGTTTATATCGACACAAAATGGCCGGATTATAAAGTTATGGTTAAAACAAATGAAAACGGAGAGCTTGTAACGCGTCTTGCGAGAGAAACCGCGGATATGGTTTCATCGGAAAATAATTCGGTTTATCAAAAACAAAAAGACTGCGAAATAGCGGAGCAATGGTGCGCCGATTACGACAATTTTCTTGTCGAATTAAAAAAAGCGGGAATTGATTATTCTGTTATTTTACGCAAGGAGCTTGAAAACGAGGATATTATACGCATACCAAAACGCGGGACAAGTCGCCGCTCCGAAAAACAAAAAGATTTGATTATGGAAAAAAAATCAAATATTAATTATTAAAATACTATGGGCGACATTGATAAAACCATACGGGAAATCGACGCGGATAAAACTGTCAGAGAAAACAGTTGTTTAAGCGGCATATCTGAAAATCAAAATGAAATAAACGGGAGTTTTAGTTTTAACGGCTATAATATTCTCGGGCAACTGCCTTCCGGCGGCGAGGCGGATATTTATAAAATCGAGAAAAATAATGAAATAAGGATTTTAAAATTATATAGATTCGGCGTAGAACCGCGGGTTGATATTTTGAAAAATCTTGTTTCGTTTACTCAAACAAATAATAAACATTTAATAAGGATTTTCGAATACGGATTTAACGACAGTATGAAACGCTGGTTTGAAATACTTGAGTTTGCGGAATCGGGTTCTTTGAAAAAATTTCTTGAAAATAAAAATTTCAAAGTTGAAATTAATCAATTGCTTTTTCAGATTTGCGAAGCATTGGAGCTTATTCATTCCGAAAATATACTTCATCTCGATTTGAAACCCACCAATATATTAATCAGGAAAACAAATCCGTTAGACGTTGCAATTTCGGATTTTGGAATCGCGTCGCTGATTGATCCTGAATTTTCAAAAAAAATAACCGGAATAAAAGGAACTCCGCAATATTGGGCTCCAGAATCTTTTACCGGAGTTGTGGGGAAACAGGCGGATTATTGGGCTCTTGGAATAATCTTGTTGGAACTAATCACCCGGCAAAACCTTTGGGAAAATCTTGATTCTAAAATCATTATGTATAATCTTTCCACCAAACAAATCCCTATTCCAGATAATATTCCCGCGAAATACCGTCTTTTACTCAAAGGATTATTGACTAAAATTCCTGAAAAACGCTGGTCTTCAAAAGAAGTTTTCAGGTTTTTAAACGGAGATAGCTCAATCCCTGTTTTTTATGATTCGGAAAAATCATGCGTATATTATAAATTCAACGGTCGCGAATATGAAACCTTAAAAGATTTGGCTCTCGCATTTTGTGAAAATGAAGATTCCTGGGCGCTTGCTCAAACATATATCGGAAAGGGTTATTTGAATAACGACATTATAAATAAACTTGATTCCGAAGAGCTCGTTAAGTTTGAAACCCTTATGCAGAAGTATTCCGATAATTACGAACGATTGACCGCATTTATCAGCTATTATAATAGCGATTTGCCTTTTATATATTTTTCCAAAAAAATTTCAAACCCGAATATTCTTATATTTTTAAAAAAATTTATTTGCGGCAAATTCGATTCCGCGGAAGAAGAAATCGTTAATGCGTTAATAAACGGAAAATTATTTAATTGTTATAAAATCCATACTCTAATAAGAAAATGTTCCGACAATCAATTAAATTCGGTATTATCCCTTTATAAAAAATTTGAAAATAAAGAGATAGAAGATTATAAAAAAATCGAGTGGTTTTATAATGTTCTATCGATATTTTTTGAAGGAAACGAATATTTTCTGCCCGCTGACACGGCTTCGGATTTTAACGTCAAACTCGAATTTATCGCGTCTGAATTACCGCTGCTTCTTACCCGGATAGAAACAGAAAATTTTTTAAAAAACAATCCGCGGTTTTCAGTTGTGTTTTTAAAAATTATTAAATCGGAAAACATTTTTTCTGAATCTGAAATCAAGGATTTTTTTCTCGCAAATATAAGTCCGGTAGATTTTAACGGCGGACTATTTTTTTCAAAAACCGAATCGTATCTTATGATTTCAAAATTTATTAAATGCGGCATTGAGCCGCAATCATATTTTTTATTGAAAGGTTTTGAAAAAAATTTTTCATATTACGATAAAAAAATTGTTCTCCGATATATAACGTCTTTAAAGAGCGGCAGGGTTAAATGGAACGACGAGGACTCGGTTTTCATTAAGGAAGCGGCAGAATTTGAAATCCCGTTAAAAAGCAAACTCAACAATATGCAGGAAGAATTTCCGGTTTTTGCGTCTTTGATTATAGGAACTCTTTTAATATTATCAAATAATATTTGGTTATCGATTATAGGAGGAATTATCGTAGGTGCCTGCATAGCAAAAAATATTTACGATACGCATTGGTTCATATCTTTTATTCTTAGTCTGCCGGGACCTCTGCTGGCGTATTCGTTAAAAAATTTTTCGTATTCTCCGCTCGGCTCTATTTTCTCATCTTTGCTTTTCGCATCTCTTCTTGAAAAAAGAGTATGCATTTATGAAATATACGGGATAATGAGCGGAATAGCGTTATTTTTAATTTTTAAAAAATTTATTCCGATGAATCCTTATCTTGCGGCCGCAATCTTTGCGGCATGCGGGATGTTTGTTTCTAAAATTCTTTTTGAAATTCAAAAAGGCGGAGAAATATTGAGAAAAAAACTGATTGGCGATATTCTTTTAAAATATAATATAAGAGTAAGGGAGGTTGCGAATGGCTAATACTGAAGCTGGCTTTTTGCCGAAATGGGCGCTTGAAATACGGCGTTTTTTTCCGGTTAAATCGCAGTTTATTTTATGCGGAAACATATTTGACGTATATCCTTTTGAATCAAACGGAGCTGTTAATTTAATAGAATACGTCAAACTTCTTCTTAAAGAACAAAATTTCGGATTAATAGTTTTATACGAGCCGCTTTTTGGCTTTTCGATTTTATATGGAGAAGAAAAAAAATATAAGGAAATTACCGGCTCGGCGCCTGGGCAGGTTTCTCTAAAAAAATGCGCTGAAAATATTGAAGCGCTTACAGCCTGCAGTGAAATGCCTGCGGCGGTAATTTTAAAATTCGCTTCAAGATTAAACGATATCGCAAAAGGCGATTTTGATGAATTTTTATTCCGGATGTTTAGACTTTCTCATTCGTATCCGCAATATTACGATAATATTATTGGCCGAGCTCAATACAATCCCGTATTCTGGTTGATGGATAAAGAAAATGATTTGCCCCCATGGTTTTCCATTGCAAATCACAATATAAAAACATTGCATCTGCCAAAACCCGATTATGCCGCAAGAAGAGAAATAATCTCGATTTTTGCAAAACGTCTTAACGGTTATTCGGAAATGAGGAAAGAAAAAATAGAGGAAAACGAACGGTTATTCATAAATCAGACTTCAGGGTTATACGCTAATGAAATTATTTCGATTTCAAGTCTCGCGCTTCGCGAGAAGATTTCTTTTTCAAATATTGCAGAAGCTATAAAAGCGTATAAACTTGGAATAACGGAAAATCCCTGGGGAAAAATTGAAAAAGTCATATTAAATTCGGCTGAAGAAAAATTATGCGAGCGGGTCAAAGGTCAGCCAAACGCTGTGCGCGCTTCGACCGATACTATAAAACGAGCTGCGTTTAATCTGTCGGGCTCTCAATATTCCAAATACTCGCATAAACCCAAGGGAGTTCTGTTTTTTGCAGGACCGACCGGAGTCGGTAAAACGGAGCTTGCGAAGTCGATTACCGAACTTATTTTCGGTTCTGATTCAAATTATATACGGTTTGATATGAGCGAATTTTCCCATGAACACGCCGACCAAAGGCTTATCGGGGCTCCGCCGGGATATGTCGGGTTTGACGCGGGAGGCGAAATTACAAACGCGGTTAAACAAAATCCGTTTTCGGTTATTCTGTTTGACGAAATAGAAAAAGCGCATCCTAAAATCATGGATATTTTTTTACAAATTCTTGACGACGGCAGACTCACTTCCGGACGCGGCGAAACCGTTTATTTTTCAGAAGCTCTTATTATTTTCACTTCAAACCTTGGCATATATGAAATCAACGAAAATAATCAGAAAATTCAAAGGGTTCGTCAGGATATGCCATACGATGAAATTTCCGGTAAAATCAGGGAAAGCATAGACGATTATTTTAAATATAAACTTAACAGACCCGAGATATTAAATAGAATCGGCGAAAACATAATAGTTTTTGATTTTATCAGGAAAGAAACCGGCGTTAAAATTTTTAAGAAAATGCTTTTTTCTACGCTTGCTAAATTATCCGATAATTTTAATATTTCAATTGAGTTGCATCAAGATATGATAAAAGCCCTTGCGGAAATATGCTGTTCGGATTTAAGCATGGGAGGCCGCGGAATAGGAAATAAAATCGAACGCTGTTTTATAAATCCATTATCCCGGGCTTTACTTGAAATCAACGCTGAAGCCGGCGGAAAATATCAAGCGTCAAATTTTGAATTAAAAGATAACGAATGGATAATAACTCTTCAGAAATAATTTTTATTGATTTGATATATTATCCCGTTTTAACTTTAGGACCGGGGAAACGTCTTGGATTATGGTTTCAGGGTTGCCCAATAAAATGTCCGGGCTGTATCGCAAAATATACATGGAACGCAAGCGAAATTCATAAAAAAAAAATCAGCGGGATTTTTGACGCGATAAATAAATTCGATTTTAAAGCGGTAACAATTTCCGGCGGCGAGCCTTTTGCCCAACCTGAGGCGCTTCTTATATTGTTAAAATTTTTCAGAGAAAAAAATATTTCGGATATTCTGGTTTATTCAGGTTTCGAGTATGAATATTTAATAAAAAAATTTCCGGAGACGGTCAGACAAATTTCAGTTCTAATCGACGGAAAATTTGAAAAGAACAATAACACGGAATCAATCTGGAAAGGTTCTGAAAATCAAAAATTGCATATAATAAATTGTTCTGAAAACCTGCGCGAAGTTTATATAAAGTATTCGCTTAGAAAAAAAGACGGAAAACTTCAAATAATCGAACATAATCAAAACTTTTATGTTTTAGGTATTCCAAATCAAAAAGACAGCGGAGGAATTGCTGATGAACTTGATAAAGTTATGTCCGGTATGTAAAACTGAAAATTCGCATCAAGAAATAATTTGCGTAAGGTGTATGGCAAACATATCCGGAATTGAAGCGGTTCCGAAAATTAATTCGGTTAAACTTCAACTTCAAACGGAAGATAACAAATCGTTTTATTTTGATTCGTCTTTTGAAATCGGAAGGAGTCATGAAATCTGCGCCGCTTTCGACGATTCAAAATTAATCTCCCGCTCTCACGCTTCCGTTATATATAAGGAAAATCAATGGTATATTGTCGATTTAAACTCTACAAACGGAACATATTGCAACGGCGAAAAACTTACGCCGAATGTAAAATATAAAATTGAACCGGATAATGTAATCAGTCTGTCAAGCAAATTTAAATTCACTTGTTTTCTGATAACCGATTGCGATTAAACGAAAAAACAGCGGCGCGATTTTTAAAAAACTCGTTATTCCCAGTTTTTTAAAGAAGTTCTGATTTTATCGATAAAACCGTCTATCCGGATTTTATTAGTTTTATAATAAGCGGCGCCGATGACAAGAGACGCTCCGATTAATAGCAGGGCTATTCCCATTGCGGTCATTTTATATGTTCTATCAAACTTGATAATTAATTTATAAAAAATTGAAACAGCGTCAATTATCAGTCCGGAAAAACCTGTCATAATATACAGTTTGATTTTAAAAAAACTGCCTGCAAACATTATAAGCAGACATGCCGCAATCATCGCCAAATTAAAAACCGCCGTATGGCTCGAATCAATCAAGGCGTAATAACCGGAACATCCGATTATTGACGCTATGCCGGTAAATCTGACGGCTGCGAGCGTTTCGCGCGCCAATGATTTTTTAAAAATCTGCGACAGCGCGAGTATGCCGGACGAAACGGGTATGACAAAACTATGAAGATATCTGATCTCAAGTTTTGTCCATAATAACAGCATGCAAAAAACAACAAATCCTATTACCGCCGCTATATTGTAAAGGGAATCCTTTTCGTCTTTACCGTAATAACAGAAAATCATGCTGTTCAATCCTATGACAAGAAGCGTCATATTAACGCCAAGACGATGAAACATAGTCCATATAACTGCAAATACCGGCATAACGAATAACGTTAAAATAAATGAAAAACGCATATTGCGTTTTTGTCTGTAAATCAATTGTTTAACGCCTGCTATTATGAAGGAAACAGCAAGGGAAGCCCAAACGTCGTATTCGATTTTCCAGAAATCATATGTTAAAGTCAATTGTCTTCTTACAAAAGCGAAAAAACACGCGGCGCATAATTGAGCGGATAAATACGGGAAATAATTTTCGGAATTCCCGCCTTTTAAAAACCAGAATACCGAAAGTCCGAGCCAGAGTCCGGAAAAAGCCGCGGCTGATTTAATTTCAAAAATGGAATTATAATAAAAGACTCCCGTTATTATTAACGCGGCAAATATAACCGACCCAAATATCGAACTTATTGCGTTTCCCGCAGAAGAATACCATTTCAGAGAAACCGCGAAAAACGGAGGATTCGAGCCATTCTGAATTTTATTTATAAACGATTTCCATTTATCATAACAAAGCTGAACGAATATCGCCGAACAAAATAGAGTTAAATATGAAAAAACGAATTGACTTTTACATTTAAAAAAATTCTGAGGCGAAATGCAAATACCGTTTATTAAATTATAATCACTCCGGAGTGTCGTCAGACTGAAAAACGTTAACCAGACCGGAGCAATCAGCAAAAATACGGAAATTATTTTTGTCCGGAAACTTACCGGAGTTTGATTTTTAACGGGAATAAACGCAGTTAAAATCCATAGAATAAAAAAACCGGATAAACCGGACCGCGAAGCCGGATGCAAATAGAATATATGAGAGCCGGCAAGGATAAACAAACCCGCAAAAATATAAAAATTGATAGTTTTTAAAGTTTTTTGAAAAAAATAATGGACTGTTTCAATCGAGGCAAACGCGGTCAAAATTATCCATAGAATATAATTTTTTTTTATAAAACTTGGAGATATAAAATCAAAATGTAAAGCTGTTAAAATCTGAAACGCCGCCGCTATTTTATAAAAATTCAGTTTATCAAAATAATTCTGATGAAGAAATATTGAAGAGCCGGCGAATAACAGCGGAGCCGCGGAATAAGAGTCCGATTGAAAATTCGATAATCCTAAAAGCGTCAGTATGTTTACCGCCGCCGCAATCCATCTCGACCAGACTATTGAAATTTCAGTAAAATCTATTTTATTTAAACCGGAAATTTTTCGGAGCAGATTCCCGACAGGATTTTCATACATCGTCAATGAGACAAACAAATGATAAATTGCCGCGCCTATCCAGCAGCCTGGTATAATTCTATCGAATGGAGACAAACCGGGAATAAAGGTTATTAAAAAAAATAATGCCGTAACAAATCCGAGTCCGCCGTAAAACGAGGACCAGTAATTCGCTCCCAATCCTCGCAGACGAAGCAATATCAGACTTATTGCAAGGATTACGGGCGAATGATAGTGATAATGAACGGTAAAAATATTTTGTTCCGGAAAAAGTATCATCTGGAAAACGGCTCGGTTAACATAAAAAAATAATAATATGAAACTTATTATCATTGCGGTATCCCTGTATTGGGAATATTGCGTTTTGTTTATCGAAAAATGTTTTCCGAGTTCGGCTCGCAAATAAAAATATAAAACCGGCAGCGCGAGAGCTATGAAAACAACTTCAGGCGAGCGTAGATGCGGTATCATTAAAAAAAGACACCACAAAGCTACCAGAACTCCAAAATTATAGAAAAAAGAATATGTTTTAAAAAGAGCCGATTCAGTTTCGCGAATTTTAAACGCCGCGTTTCTGAAAATTAATCCTGAACAATAAGCGAGTATTCCGGAAACAAGAAATCTGCGCAACGTGAAATCTTCTAAATTTGAATTGGAAAAATAATTAAAAGTTAATAAAAATAAAATTATTCCCGACCAGGATGTTTTGAATTTTTCGAATATTTCTAAATTGAAAAAAAATTGAGAATTAAATTTTGACAATATTGAGAATACGATAATTGATATGAAAATTCCAAGACATATCGTATGTATTACGGATAATCCGTAATTGGAAAGATACGGAATACCCGCATAAATATTAACCGTATGAATATTCGCGACAGTAAAAAAAATGTTCGCGATAATCAATAATAAATTAATTTCTTTGTTTATCAGCCACAAAACGTATACGCTTAACGCCGAGATATAGGGAACGCATAAATATGACGCGTTATATCTGATCTCTCCGGTTAGGGTTTGTATCATTACTGCGAAAAAAGCGGCTGCAAGCGAAAAAACCGTAAGAATAATAAAATCCGAATATGATTTCAATATTCTGTATTCGCCGGAAACCGACGATGGACTTTTTTTATACGCCGCTTTGATTATTAAACTTACAATTCCTGCGGCTAACGATAAAACTGAGAGGTTGCGGCAATTGAACAAAATCAATAGTTTCCCTGTTTCGTTAACCTGATTCAATTCCCGAATATGATAAAATAAATAAGCTATAACAGCTGTTATCAAAACTAAAATAGAAGACCCCTGATTTCGAGCCGATAATATCAAGGATAAGATTATCAGCGACTGATGGAATAATGTTATTCTCGCGGTTCCGGTTAAAATATACGCGCAGATTATTATTGAGGCAATAATTAAATTTATAACCGAACAGATATTGAAAACGGCAAATAAAGGCGCAATTTTGGCATAAACTTTTTTTTGAAATTCTAAAATGAATATAATGATTTGAATCAATAGTATTATAAAAAATACGGGAAAAATGTAGAGATGAGTTTCCGTTAAATTGAAGAATACGCCGTTTTTATGATTAATATATGTTATGACTAATTCAATTATAAACCAATAACATACGAAGGCTTCGGCGTTAAATTCTTTTTTTGTCCGTAATGAATGGCAAATCATCTGAACCGCCAAATAATACGAAAAAAAATCAATATTATCAAACCCGAATTTTCCGGCAAAAAGACCCGACATAATAATTACCGCCGCCGAAAAAGACGAATTTTTTAAAATAAAAATCAACGGATTTATTATCGACGATTCCAGATATTCACTTTGATTTTTCGCGGTTGAAAAAACGGCAAGAATAAGCGAGACAGTCAGTCCCGTCAATAAAAAAGGATACTGGATTTGCGGAACCGGAAAAATTCTTTGATTCATAAACAAATAAAAGAGAAAAAAATTAATCGTAGCGGCTCCGCTTAAAATCATTGAAATTTTATGTTTTTTCAGATATACGGAACATAAAATTAAATTGATTCCGGTAATGGCAAAAGCTATGGAAGTTTTAATATTTATAACCGGTTCTGAACATTTTGAAATTAATATGAAGGTATCGATTTTCAGGATGCAATATAACGCCGCTAAAACAACGGGTATGGTAAATAAAGTATAATCGTTTCTACGCAGCGGAAAAGGCGAGGTTTTGTAATAGCAATCCGGAAATTCCGAATTATCAGGCAGTTTCAATTTTCTTAAATAAAACGCAAAACACAAAAAAACGAATCCTGAAACTGACGTTCCAAAACCGGTTCCCCATTCGATGAACGGGAGTTTATGTTCTGAATATGTTTTAATTTCAGGAAAAAGAATTGATATAATAACTGCGGCGGTAATCGAAGGAATAAGAGATCTTGAAAAATAAGACGCCGCAATTAAAGCGGCGCTGATAACAAACGGTCCGGACAAATCCATAAATATTCTAATATTGGAAATAATAGCGGGTTCTCTGCGTTCCATTATTACGCGAAGCATCATTGAAACAAGCGCAAGAATCCCATAAATAAAAATTACCGTAGACCTTGATTTCTTAAGCAATTCGGAACGGGAGAATTTTATGATTATTAAAAAAACAAATGATAAAACTCCCAGCCCGAAAGCAAGCGTATTGCCGTAAATAAACCGGTCGGTCATATTAACGCAGCCGATATAAGGAAGAATTAACGCCGCGATAATCATTGCGGTATGAGCCCATCTTAGTTTTTGAGAATAATATGTTTTTATGGAAAAAAGAAATAGTATGATTATTAAAAAAAAGGCGGTGTGAAACTGATTTGATTTTAAATTCCATTGCGACAGTATTGCGGAGGCAGTCGTAAAAAATAAAATTATGCCGTCGAATTCCTCAAAAACCTCGAAGATTTCGGCGCGCAATTTTAATAAATAGTTTTTTGCCGCTGATTTAAACGCTTTTAAACAAAAAACAAGCGCAATCCCGATGGCTGGAATCATATTTAATTCCGAAGTTTTAGGGAAAGCGTCAAGGAATGCGATTGCAATAAACGATAACAAAATACAGATTAATGAAATATAATAGTTGATTTTATCGGGTCTGGTTTCGGACTGATAAAACCATACGATACCGGCGGCGGCAAATCCCGCTATGCGCATATACGGATTTGTAAATCCGAGAATCGTTCCCGCAATTACAAAAGCAAATCCGAAAAACGAAAAACCGCTTAAAAATTTCCGTTCTTGAAATAAATCCAGATAATTTCGCTCCACATAAAATACTAACCATCCTGCGGATACGCATAATAACGAATATCCGTATCCTTTTGGAATTATTTTTATAAGCAAATGAGACCATAAAAAAATTTGAATAAACGTTATCAATATTGAAGAGCCGATAAATGAGGACGTTATGCCGCCTGTCAAGATTTCTTTTGCCAATCCCTTTTTTTTGAATAAGAATATTGAGTAAGCGACAGCGACAAAACCAATATGGAATGAGATTCTTAAAATCATTTCGCGGTCGCTCGCGGTTTCAGAAGCTAACAATGAAACCGGAACAGCCGCGATTATAAGGTTTAAAAAATTAATAACGAAACTGAATATTTTTCCGGTTTTTTTTTCTACGGCTTCAGACCATAAATAAACCCCGCCTCCGAAAACAATCAAATAAATTATAGCCATCAGAGGAACCGTGAAAAATTTATAGGAAACATCGGGATCCGCAGCGAGCAACGCTATGACGGCATAATTTACCGGAAGCAGACAAACCGCAGCCGCGCGCAGTAATGCCGCCGCGCTTCTAAATTCCGAGCTGCTGTTTTCAAACCGTCTTCCAAGTTCGGCGATTCCGAAAGTTAATAACCCGAGAAGCGCCGGAGTCAAGGTATATCGTATTAGCCAATGTTTGTCCCAAGTGAAATAAGCGAGAAGCGAAGCCCCTATAATCGACATTACAAGTCCGGCAACCATATACCAGTGTTCTGTTATAAAAGGTTTTATATGACGGTTCCACGCTTCGGCTTTTTTGGAATAAGCGTTCTTATCCCGCGATTCTTTTAAATCCTCTTTTTGAATATCTTTTTGATTTTTAAAAGGAGGCGGTTTCTTCGTCGATGATTTTTTTGAATCTGCGTCGTTTGTCGGAAACAAAAAAGCAGACGAAGAAGAATCAAGTTTCTTCGTCGTTATTTTTTTTGAATCAGCGTCCGCGGAATCTATTGCGGTTGGCGTCAATATTCGTTCTTCCGGGTTTTTATTATCAGGCGAACCGGAAATAATATTTTTTTCTTTTTCTAAAATTTGCGACGAGGATTCAATTTGACCTGAATCGCCGGAATATCCTGCGCTGGATATAAGGTATTCGTATTCGGAAGGATTCAAATAATCTTTCCATATTTCAATGAATGCATTCAAAGAAATTTTTTTTATGGAAGATTTTATCGAATTATAGCCGTCAAGAATTTGTTGATTTGAAAAATCCAAAAGGTTAGTTTCGCTAAACTGAATAAATATAATTTCTTCCTTGTAAGTATCCGATAATTTTTCATATAATTTTTTTCGTTCCAAGCGTTTTTTTTGTTCGTCTTCAAACCAATGAATCCATTGATTCCATAAAAAATTCTTCAATCCAAAACGGAGAGCAAGACAGATAGAAGCATAATCCTGCAACCTTTTAGTCAAGCATATAACCGGAAGTATTTCGGTTATAACATCGCTTTTTAACGACAATACTGCGGCTGCGAAATTTTGAAGGGTTCCGGCGTCGCCCGATAAATTATTTTTTTGAAGGGTTTGATAATTGGTTACAATATATTCGCCGGCTAATTCTTCGTTTAATTCGGCGAGTTTTTTAAAACCGGAAAATTCAATAACGGGTTTATTGAAGAATTCCGCGATTTTACCGGACTGTTCTTTTTTTTCTTTCTCTAAAATATTATATTGTTCTTCGGATAAATATTCAAGTTCGATGTTCAGCAAACTCCAACGCTCGCTTATTTTTTTGAAATTATTAATGGCTGAAAAATATTTTTGTTCAATTTGTTCCGCTAATCGAGGTGTCTCTAAATTATTTAAAGCAAGAAAAAATCTTGAATGCAGAAGATTTATCAGTTCGCTAAATGTCTTGTCAATAGAACTGATGTGAAATCCTGCGGTAAAGAAATCCGCAGGAAGAAAAGATAATTCCGGAAAAGATTTTGAAACCTCTGTCGCTCCATAATTTTTTAAAGACAGATGAGCGCGATTTGCAACCGTTATTATTTCCGATAGTATAGAATTAATAAGAATCTCAAAATCAGGATCATTGTATTTTATCAATTCGTCATACAATAATTTCAGGTTCAACTTATCGGTATCGCCGGTTCCGAGTAATTTTGAAAATACCGGTTGAGCGGATTGAAGATTGATTTTTCCCGCGGCAAGATATTTCGCCAGAAGCAAAGATAATTCCTGATTTTTATTCATAAATAAAAAAGGAACAAAATTTTTATACTTATTTTATAAGAAATTTTACCGTTTGTCAATTAAAGAATTCAGATTAAAAAAATTAAATTGACAATAATAAAACGGAATTATATATTAATTCCGAAACTCAATTGGATTTTGAAAAAGTTCGCTTATTTCATTGCATTAGGCGGGATTATTAAAAATGCGGAAAAAATTAACTTATCAAGGGGGAATTTAAATGAGAATAAATGAAATGCTGAAAATAAACGAATTGTTGCAAAGCGAATCATGGAAATCTTTCGTTGAAAATTCCGATAACGTAAAATCCGTTTCAAATTACGCGTCTTATTTTGCGAGTTCATCAGAAACTATTCGCGATTATTCAAACTTAAATTCAAAAATAAATTCTTTTACATTTGCAAACAACAATCTCGCTTCATACGCAGATTCATTGGGCGGAATAAAAACAGGTTATGATGAGGATTATACGGAATCCGGATTGAATTCTGAAAACAGTCAAACGATAGATTCGTTTCAAATTGATCGTTTAAAAAATCATTTGTCGAGATTTGTCAACGCATATAATTCTTCGCTTGAGAACTCCGTTTCAGCGGACGCTCAAAGCGTTTCTGAAAAACTGGGCGAAATACAAATTAATGAAAATTTAAAAAATATAGGATTAAATATGAACGAAGACGGAACAATGTCGTTTGACGAATCGAAATTCGACGAAGAAATAAAATCAGAAGAGACGAACCTCTCCGGTATAAAATCAAATCTGGATGATATTAAAAACTTAACATCAACCGCGTCAGTTGCAATAAAAAATATTTCAAAAGATATTGAAGCCGTCTATTCGGTTGAAGGTGAAAAACTTAAAGAACTTCAAACCGATTTCACCACCGAACAAATTGATTTTTTAAAAAACAGTTTGAATTCCTTGTTTAATTCAAATTCTTTAAATTCTATGTTGGCAGGACTGGGAATAGGAAGAAACCTTAACGAAATTTTATAATATAAATAAAAAACCCCGCCGAATATTTTATGCGACGGGGTTAAAAACAATATTATTATTAAAACTGATAATAATCCATACCCCTAAGAGAAAGTCAACCGGCAAAAAGATTGAATTTTAGAGGGAGCCGTCTAATAATTAATTAAATTTAAATATCTAATTTAACAAACGTCTTTAACAAACGGCTCCTTCTAAAAATTAAAATCAGAAATTACTGAAGCAATTGCAGAACTGCTTGCGATACTACGTTGGCTTGAGCCAGCATAGCGGTGCTTGCCTGAACAATTATCTGATTTTTTGTGTAGCTCGTCATTTCGCTTGCGAAATCGACGTCTCTGACTCTTGATTCGGCGGCCATCATATTCTCCCTCTGAATGCCTACGAAATCATAAGTCATTTCCATTCTGTTTTGAGCGGCGCCCAATTTTGAACGCAGCGTTAAAACTGAATTTAATGCGGAATCAAGCGTAGAAATCGCTCCTAAAGCTCCGGAAGCGGTTGTAATAGTCGTATTTAACGAGCTAATACTTAAAGCCGATGAAGTTATCGATGATAACTTTATAGAAATAGTTTGACCGCTGGAAGCTCCAACCTGCATTTTAATTGATTGAGATGCGTTTAAGAGATTAATTCCATTAAATGTAATCGTGCTCTGCATTCTATCAATTTCGCTGATTAATTGAGCGACTTCTTCGCCGATAAGCTGTCTATCAGTGTTTGAAAGCGTTCCGTTGGCGGCTTGAATAGTCAATACTCTTAATCTCTGCAAAATAGTTCCGGCTTGTTCAAGACCGGCTTCGGCAACCTGAACTAAAGAAATACCGTCTTGAATATTTCTTTGAGCCTGAGCTAAACCGTTAACCTGAAAACGTAATTTTTCAGACACTGCCAATCCGGCTGCGTCGTCCGCCGCATGATTGATTCTGTATCCGGACGATAATCTTTCAAGAGATTTTGATAGACTGCTGGTATTTAAACCTAATTGTCTTTGAGCAAAAGTTGCGGAAATATTATTCATTATTCTTAGGGCCATAATAAAACTCCTCCCTCCATGAGTTCCCGTATAAAAACTATACGGTTCGGACAGTCCTTGCCCGATATAAAATTTCCGGCCAACCTTTCTCAGGGGTCTGGCTTATTATTTAATTGTCAAAGAACTTTTATTCAAAAATTTAATATTTTAAATATACCATTTTTGAATAATGATACTGTTTTTTACGCGTCTGCAACAAACGTATCCCTCGTAACCGTTTATTACAGACGCGAGTAAAAATATAACAATACCCTTTTATCCTCAGGAGATAGAGAAAACTATCTCGAAAAACCTTAATTTATTCATTGGTTTCACCAGCCTTTATTAACCTAAAAGCTGAAGAACCGATTGCGGAAGCAAATTAGCTTGAGCAAGCATTGAATTGCCGGCTTGCGCA
>DAINAU010000032.1:0-30189 GCA_036733285.1 bacterium | reverse complement strand
CCTGTTCTTTACGGCAGGATGATCGAGCGTCAAGCCTTTTTTCTTTTCGTCTTCAACCGCTTTAATTTTCATTAAACCGCTCATTCCGACGCCAATACCCGCGATAATCGCGGCGACAATTGACATAGACAGCGTGGGCAGCGGCGTGAATATTCCAAGTCCGAATAATGTTCCGGCGGTAATATACAAAACCTTGGGCTGCTGAGTTAATTGAGAGGTAAGCTCGGTTCCCATATCCGCGTCCGAAGCCGCCCGCGTTACTATAATACCTGTGGCTACTGAAATCAATAAAGCGGGAATCTGTCCTACAAGACCGTCGCCGATTGTAAGAAGCGTGTATGTTTTCGCGGCTTCAGCCAATTGTTCGTGCCGCATCCAGACTCCAATCGCCCAGCCGCCTAATATGTTTACAACAGTTATAATCAAACCCGCGATAACGTCGCCTGAAATAAATTTTGAAGCTCCGTCCATCGCCCCGTAAAAATCGGCTTCGCGTCTTATGTCTTTTCTTCTTTTATCAGCTTCCTGTTCGGTAATCGCTCCCGAATTCAAATCCGCGTCTATAGCCATTTGTTTTCCGGGCATTGCGTCCAGAGTAAATCTTGCGGCGACTTCGGCTACGCGCGTCGACCCTTTTACTATAACCATAAATTGAATTATGATAAGAATCATGAATATAACTATTCCGACTATGTAATTTCCACCGACGACAAAATCGCCGAAGGCGGTGATTACTCCCTCGACGCCGCCTCTGCCTTCAAGCAGAATTAATCTTGTCGAGGATACGTTCAACGCCAGTCTGAATAAAGTCGTTATTAAAAGAAGCGAAGGAAATATTGAAAAATCCGCGGGTTTTCTTAAGTAAGTAACGCTTAAAACAATAACCAGTCCGGCTGCTATGCTTATAGTTAAAAGAATATTCAACAGCCACGTGTATATCGGAATAACCAGCATTATAACTATTGCTATAACGCCGAGCGCAACAAGCCAGTCGCCGTTTTTTAATATTTTTTGAAGTGGGATTTCTTCGACTTTCGAAGCCGCAGCCATTCGTTAAACCTCGTTTAATCTTTATATTTCATTTTATGAAAAAAAATTTTCAAACGCTTCTTCAACGTTTTCAAATTTTGGTATCAAATTATATAGTTTTGTGGAATTGAATAATTTATCTACGTTTTCGTCTTGAACTCCGCATATGCAGAATTTGCCGTTCATATCGGATATAAGTTTGTTTGTAAGAATAATCGAACCTATCGCTCCGCTGTCTATATACGCGCATTGACTCAAATCGAGTATAAATCTGTATTGAGTCTTTGGTCCGACGCTTTTTACAAGTTCATTCAGTTTTCTTTCAATATGAATCGAAGTGTCTCCGAATATTTTTAGAATTCCAACGTTATTTTTAATCTCTTTTGTTATATCCATAAAACTTAAAATAAAAAAATATTATTCAACTTTTGAGTTCAATTAACTTATATAAAATAATATGTTATCTAAATAAAGTCAATTATTTTTTGCGGATATTTTAACTCTGGAAAATGAAACCTTCAAAAAATACTTGAAAGTTAAACGATTCAATGATAACATATTGATATTATTTTGCGTTTTGCATAAAAATTCTCGCGGATTGAATTGTTTAATGAAAGCGTCAGTCAGAAATATTTTAGTAATCGACAGCGAAGATTCAAGCAGAAAAATATACGTTAACGAATTGGCGGCGTTTGCCGGACGAAAAAAAATTTCCGTTAATATTTTCGAATCTGAAACCGCAATGGAGTCAATCGTAAAAATAAAAAAATATTTGCCTAACATAGTGGTTATTAATTATTTTTTAACGGATATGAGCGGAGCGGATATTATTGAAAGAATATTAATTGAATTCAAAAAAAAGTTCGATCATATTTTCATTATTGTATTGATAATCAACGGAACCGATATAACGCTTGTCACTCCGGAAATAACGAGCGTTACGGACGTTATCGCGGTTAAATCGGTTGTCCTGAGAGAATCGCCGGCTCTTGAAAAACATTATCGCGAAATATTCGATAAAATAGAAAATAAGATAAATAATTTTAACGATATTTACGTCGACGAATTGACAAAAGCGTATAATAGAAAATGGCTTACGGCTTTTATGAACGGTTTTATAGTAAAACGCGGCGGAGAAATTAATGACGATAACAGCGGAATAATAATCGGTTCGCTTGATATTAATAAATTCAAAAACATTAATGATACTTTTGGACATGAAATAGGAGATATGGTTTTAAAAAATTTAACGGTATATTTAAGCGATTTTATCACGGACATAATTCCGTTATATTTTTATATCGTCAGGATAGGCGGCGATGAATTTCTTTTTATCATTCCGATAAATAAGGATTTGTCCGAGACTTTCAAGGAAGAATTCGGCGGGTTCGGGGCTTTTATAAGAAAAAAAGGATTAAAAGATATGGGTTTGCGTCTGGGAGTCAGCGTAGGAATAGATTATTGCGATAACGCGTCGCCTGAAAGCGTAATTGAAAAGATAAAAAAAACCGATTCGTTAATGTATGAGGACAAGAAAGAATCGCGTTCAAAATTTTAACCCGTTAAAAAATTAAAATTTTTGTTGAAAATAAAATTTTAATCAATATAATGAAGCGATTATTTACGGCATAATACAAAAGCCGAATTTCCGGAAAAGGATTATATAGCAAATTATACGGTTTATCCTTTTCCGATGAAATTCGGATTAATGTCTTATCAAAAATATTCTTGCAATTTCAGCAAGAATATTTTTGATAAGATTAATAGCTTTTCCGCGAATGCGGCTTATGAATTTAAAGTTTGTTTTTTTAGAGGTGAGTTTGTTGAAAAAAATATTTTTTGTAGGCGCGCTGATTATTTCTGTTTTGTTTCTAAACGTTCAAATATCGGTTTGCGCAAATTATCATCCGGATTTGAGCGAAGAAGAGTATATTGAAATGTTGAATGAGACGATAAGCCAAATAAAAAATAATTTTGTGGACACTGAAAAAATTTCGCTTGAAAAATTATATTTTGGAGCTATAGAAGGCGCTTTGAAAAGTCTTGACGATCCTTATTCGAGGTTTTTACCGCCTGAAAAATACGACGATTTAAAAATGAAAACAACGAGCAAGTTCGGGGGTCTTGGAATAGTGATTTCAAAACGCGATAAGGATTTGACGGTTGTCTCTCCGATACTCGGAACGCCCGCTTTTAAGCTTGGAATAAAACCGGGCGACATTATAATTGAAATCGAAAATGAATCTACGGAAAATCTCAGTTTGCAGGAAGCGGTGGAAAGAATGCGCGGCGAACCGGGAACAAAAGTAAGCATAACCGTGTCAAGATCTGAATTCAAACAACCTAAAAAATTTACCATAATCAGAGACGTAATAAAAATTGAAACGGTTCAATCGAAAATGTTGAACGACGAGATTGGATACATAAGACTTCTTGAATTCTCCGAACCTTCGCATAAAGAAATTTTAAAAGCGCTCGCCGAATTGAAAGCTCTCGGAATGAAAAAGTTAATATTTGATTTGAGAAATAATCCCGGCGGTCTTCTTGACAGCGCATACGACATATCAAATTTGTTTTTAGACAGAGGACTTGTCGTGTATACGCGCGGAAGACATTCTCATCAGAATAAAAATTATTACGCGAAACCCGATTACTACGATATAAAAGAAATTCCTTTAATTGTTCTTGCAAACGGCGGTTCCGCTTCGGGTTCTGAAATTGTCATAGGAGCCATAAAAGACAATAAACGCGGATTGATTGTCGGCGAAAAGACTTTCGGCAAAGGTCTTGTTCAATCGGTGTTTCCATTCAGAAAATTGACGAATACGAATTCCGGAGTGGCTATAACAACGGCAAAATATTATACGCCTTCCGGAGTCTGCATACAGGATACGGGAATATTTCCGGACATAGAAATAAAACCTAAAAAATCGACTGAAGAAGAAGCTGAAAATTTAATAAAATTTATAGATAAGGATTATTCTTTGAAATACGTAAAAAAATATCCGGTTTATAAAGAAGAAGAATTGAATAATTTCTTGAAAGAATTGAAAAAAGAAGGAATTACGATTTCTAAAGAAATGGTCGAATCTTTAATAAAAGAACAATATGCGCGCGAAGAAGGCAAACATTATTTCGCCGATTTAAGCGTGGACGAAGTTTTAAAACGGGCTGTTGATTTATTTACCACTTACGATATTTTTATGAAATCCACAAAAGTTGACGGGAAATGATTGTTGTTCGTTATATTTTTAAAAACCGTTTTAACGGTTTTATTATAACGGCGGAATAGAAGCAATTGATTTAGAATATTTTTTTGGAGATGAATAATTTATATGCTTGATATTAGGTTTATAATATCGAATTACGATAAGGTAATCGAAAATTTGAAGAATCGGAATTTCAAAGATATTGATTTGATTAGCAGACTTATTGATTTGTATAACGAATCAAAAGAATTAAAAAATAAAGTTGAAATTTTGAAAAACGAAAGAAATGTTTTGTCTAAACAAATTGGCGTCTTGAAATCAAAAGGAGAAGACGCTTCGCAGATTATGAATAAAGTCAAAGAATTACCGGAACAGATAAAATTGTTTGACGAAAAAATCGTGGCTGTTGAAAATGAGATTTCGGATAAGATACTGGTTATTCCAAATATCCTTGACGATTCTGTTCACGCGGGCAGAGACGAATCTGAAAATAAAATCGTTAAAGAGGTTAATTCAAAACCGGTTTTTGATTTCGAACCAAAAGCTCATTGGGATATTGGCGTTGCCGCGGGAATTCTTGATTTTGAAAGGGCTTCAAAAATCACCGGTTCGCGTTTTGTTGTTTTAAAAAACGACGCGGCGCTGATGGAGCGCGTTTTGATAAATTTTATGCTTGACGTTCATACGGTTGAAAACGGCTATCAAGAAATTATGCCTCCGTTCATTGTGAACGATAAAAGTTTGTTGGGAACGGGTCAGCTTCCCAAGTTTGAAGAAGATTTATTCAAGTTGCAGTCTTTTAATTACTATCTTGTTCCTACGGCTGAAGTTCCTTTGACGAATATTTATCGGGATGAAATAATTAATTTTGAACAATTACCGGTCAAATTTGCCGCATATACTCCTTGTTTTAGAGCCGAAGCCGGTTCTTGGGGTAAAGATACGCGCGGGATTATCAGACAGCATCAGTTTAATAAAATCGAATTGGTGAAATTTGCCGCGCCGGAAACTTCCGAAGCGGAACATTTGAAACTTCTTCAGGACGCGGAGTCAATATTGCAAAAACTCGGATTATGCTATAGAGTTGTTTTATTGTGTTCCGGCGATACCGGTTTTTCTTCCGCAAAAACTTTTGATATAGAAGTTTGGATGCCGGGTCAAAACAAATATAGAGAAATTTCATCGTGCAGCAATTTTACGGATTTTCAAAGCAGGCGGGCGAACATTAAATTCAGAAGGTCGCATAAAGACAAATTGGAATTTCCGCATACGATAAACGGTTCCGGTCTTGCCGTAGGCAGAACAATGGCAGCTATTTTGGAAAATTATCAGAATAAAGACGGTTCGATAAATATACCCGAAGCCCTTGTTCCTTATATGAAAAAAAGAACAATCGGGATTGATTAAATAATTAAATATTAAAATATTAACGGAGATTTATTATGGCGCTTAACGCTATTGAAGACGTGTGTAAAGTAGAAGAATTATTATCTTTGAAAAATGAGTTTAAAGAAGATTCGAGTCTTAAAGCTCAAATTATTCAGGAAGGCGTAAAATCAAGATTGACGTCTATGCTCGCTCTGCAGACTACCGAACTCGGCAGAATCGAATCCAATCCGCCGGAATTTACCGAAACGTATTTGCGCGAGCAGGACGCTTCTGCTGAAATCAAACAAAAATATCAGTTCAACAAAGAAAAAAAAGTTTATATTATTCCAATGAATGAATTTCTGAAAGAACTCAAAATTTCATATAAAAATAAAATTCAAAAAGAAATTGATATTAAACAGACTGAACTCGAAAAAATCATGAAAATGATATGATATATGCGACGCCGTAATTTAATTTATATATTATAATAAGCCGTTGTATTTAAATATAACGTCAATTTGCAAATAATTTTGTAAACTTTTCAAAGACGTTATATATATGAAAAATCTATGTCTGAAAAATCTAAAACGTCAACCCCCGAACTATTAAAAAAAAATCAGGTATTGGAATGCGAAATTGTCAGAACCGGTTATAATTGCGAGGGAATCGCTTTAATATCGGGAATCGTAATTTTTGTCGAAGGAGCTCTTCCGGAAGAAAAAGTTTTAATAAAAATAATTAAGGTTACAAAAAAGTTTGCGGTCGGAAAATTACTAAAAGTCATTGTTCCTTCTCCGAACAGAATAAAACCGGTATGCGGTCATTCGCAGTGCGGCGGTTGTCAATTGACCTTTGTTGATTACGAATATCAACTCGAATTAAAAAAAAATATTATCAAGTCGGCGTTTAAACAAAACGCAAAAATAGAAAGTATTCCTCTTCAAGAATTTATCAAATCCGGCAATCGGACTCATTACAGAAATAAAGTAATAATGCCTTTTTCAATCGTTAATAATAATGTTTCAGTCGGTTTTTACGCTATGCGAAGTCACAGAGTTATAAATACTGAAGATTGCGTATTGCAGCCTGAAATATCAGGCGGAATCGTCGGCTGCCTGAAGAAATTCATTGAAATAAACCGATTAAGCGTCTATGATGAAAATACCGGAAAAGGATTGTTTAGAAATATTATGATTAGGGTTAATCGGGATGCCGAAGAAATAATGACTGTTTTGATTATTAATGGAGACGATTTGCCGCGCCGGACAGAATTAATAAATCTGTTAATCTCGTTTAATCGAAATATAAAATCAATTATATTATGTAAAAATAAAAGCGCCGGAAACGTTGTGATTTCCGGTAATTTTGAAACTATTTACGGAAATGATTATATAACGGCAAAACTTTTGAACAATAATTTTTTAATAGGACCGGATTCTTTTTTTCAGGTGAACTACGAACAAACGGAAAAATTATATAAATATATTTTTGATAAACTTTCAACAAACGGAAAATACGGGATTTTGTTCGACGTTTATTCCGGCGTAAGTTCGATTGGAGTTTCGCTGGCGGGTCTTTCAAAAATAATTTATTGCATAGAATCAAATCCAAAAGCGTCGATGCTTGCGGAAAAAATCATTAAAATAAACAATATTTCAAATATAAAAAATATTTCCGGCGACTCGTCCGAATCAATAAAGAAATTATTGAATTCCGGAGCGATTCCAGACGCCGTAATATTAGACCCGCCGCGTAAAGGCTGCGGAAAAGAAGAGCTTGCCGCTATAGCTGAAAAAAAAGTCCGTAGAATTATTTATGTTTCCTGCAATCCGGCGACTTTAAGCAGAGATTCGCGGATACTAATGGATTCGGGTTATAAATTAAATTCGCTTCAGCCGGTCGATATGTTTCCTTATACCTACCATATTGAGACCGTCGCCGATTTTTCGTATTAAAATTATCGAACCCAAATAATTCATTTGGGTTTTTAGAAGTTTTAACCAACAAACTGCAATGTTTTGAAAAACTTCACCGCGCGCAGAAAATGCTCCATAACATTTTTGGGGTTGAAAATCAATATTTTTACATCAAACTTTGAGGATCGACATCGATAAAAATCTTAGAAGTTTGACGTTTGTTTTCATTATAAAATTTTTTTATAAACGATTTTGCGGCGGCTAATTTTGTTCCCTTTATTAAAACCTGATATCTATACTGATTTTTTATTTTAGGAATAGCCGCGGCTACGGGACCGAGTATTTTTACGGGTAAAGATTTGGATTTTAATTTATCGGCAAAAATATTGGCTAAATATCTGACTTTGTTTTCGTATTCGCCGGAAAAAATAAGATTTATCAATCTGACAAAAGGAGGATAACCGTAATTCTGTCTGATACTGATTTCTTCGGAATAGAATCTTTTGAAATCCTGCATTGCCGCGCTCTTAATCGAATAGTGTTCAGGCGATAAAGTCTGAATAATCACGTTTCCTTTTTGAAGACTTCGGCCGGCTCTGCCTGCAACCTGCGTAATTAAAGAAAAATTTCTTTCAGCGGCTCTGAAATCCGGAAGATTCAAAGTAATATCGGCAAAAATTATGCCGATAACTGTAACGTCAGGAAAATCAAGCCCTTTGGCTACAATCTGAGTGCCCACAAGAATATCTATTTCTTTGTTTTTAAATTTTTCAAGAGCGGCGCTTAAATAATTTTTTTTTCTTACCGTATCGGCGTCTATTCGTTCCACCGTAGAATCCGGAAAAGTATATTTGCAGGCTATTTCGATTTTTTCAGTTCCTAATCCAATGAATTTCAAAGACGGGTCTCCGCATTGAGGACATTTGCCTTCGGTAAAAACCTCATAACCGCAATAATGACAGACAAGATTTCGTTTCTCGTAATGAAAAGTGAGCGAAATATTGCATTCAGGGCATTTGAACGCGGTTCCGCAATTCAAACACAAAACAAGCGGAGCGAACCCGCGTCTGTTAAGAAATAATATTGTCTGCAAATTTTTTGATAAAGCTTCTTTCATTTTATTTTTCAATTCTGAACTGAACAAAAAATTATTGGACGCGCCGACTTCATTTTTAATATCGCAGATTGCCACATTCGGAATTTTCGAATCCGGATTGGCTCTGTTTGGAAGTTCGAGCAGTTTATATTTTCCGTTAACCGCGTTGTAATACGATTCGATAGTCGGCGTAGCCGAACCGAGTATGACCGGACATTTCTCAATATAAGCCCTGTATATCGCGGCGTCGCGTCCGTTATACGGAGGCGATTCGGATTGTTTATATGAATTTTCGTGCTCTTCGTCAACAATAATTAATTTCAGATTTCTGAAAGGGGCGAATACCGCGGACCTTGCGCCCACCACTATTTTGGTTTTTCCTGTAAGGGCGTTATTCCATTGTTCGAGCCTCTCGTTTGGGGAAAGCATACTGTGCAGAACTGATATTTTTTCTCCAAATCTGTTTTTAAATCTGGCGACGGTTTGCGGGGTCAACGAAATTTCGGGAACGAGCATAATGCATTCTCCGCCGCATTCTATGACTTTTTTTATTGTCCTTAAATACACTTCGGTTTTTCCGCTGCCTGTTATTCCAAACAGCAAATAAGCGCAGTAATCATCGGAATCTATGCCTTTTTCAATTTCAGCTATCGCCGTTATTTGTTCCTGATTCAACTCGAAATCCTTTTCAGTTTCATTATAATTATTTTGAGCGAGATACGATTTTTTAATCTTTCTTATTTCAAGAATTTTTTTTCCTAAAAGAGTTTTTACCGGACTCGAACTGCATTTTATAATCGAAATTATCTGGGAAGTATTGTATTCTCCGTTATGATTTTTTACGAGTTCTATAATTTTTTGCTGAACCGCGGATAAAGACCCGCAATCAAAACCGTCTTGTTTGATAAAAAAAATTTTATTTTCCTCAACTGTTTTCGAAGCGTCTTCTATTTCTTGAGCGAATTCGATAAACCCTTTGTTTTTCAAATAGTTTAAAGCGGATTTCGGGTTTGACCCCTTGAGTCTTGATTCTAAAACAGAGCAAGAAACCGAAGGCGATTCCATAATAAAATTTAACGCTTTAAAATAATCTGGAAATTTGTCTCTGATTTGAATCAATTGTTCGTTTGAAGGCGAACAAATTAGTTTGACGAATTTCTTGGATTTTACCGGGTTTGGAGAGGGAATCATAAAACCGAGAACTCTATTCAACGAACAGATATAATATTCCGAAATCCAATTTGCGAGTTTTAATAAATTTTCAGTTATTACAGGAGTTTCGTCTAATATTGATACTACGGATTTAAGGTTTTCTTCGCCGTAATCCGAATTTTCTTTTATTTTAATTATAATTCCGGTGTATGTTTTATATTGAAAAGATACAACCGCGCGTTTTCCAACCGCCGCGGAAGTTTCCGTTATTTCGCCGGTTTTATAATCGAAAGTATTATCGAGATTTAAACCGGGAATAGCTATTTCGAGAATTTTGACCATATCGCGTAAACAAAAAAATAAATTAATGAAGAAACCAAAAATGCCAGTGATTGATTATAAAAATTCAAACTCGCAAACAAAACTATAATAAAAAAATTTAAAATCAACAATTTAGTTTCTTCAAGTTTCAATTTTAAAATTATGACGCATATAAAAGGCGTGAAAAACGACAGCGAAAAAATCTTATAAGCCCATAGTATATTTTCTATTATAAACGGACTTGCGATAGAAATAGCCGCCGAGACGGAGCTTACGGCAATCATAGATATTCTTGCAAATAAAACGCATTTGGATTGGTCTTTAAAACGCAATATATCGTTTGTTATCAATGTCGAGGAAGTCATAATGCAGGTGTCTGCAGAAGAAGCTATAATTGAAAAGACTACAATAACAAAAAGGATTTTAATTAACATATTCTGATTTAAAAAAAATCCGAATAAAAAATCCGAGCCGGAATTGTTAATAAATCTGAGATTGATTCCTATTAGAACCAGCGCGATTGCAATAATAAAAATCATTAAGGAGGAAATCAATACGCTTTTTTTTGAAACGTTTTTATTTTTAGCCGTTAAAAGTCTCGAATATATATCCGGACCTATAATATATGTTATACTTACGGCAAACAGCATATTTAAGAGCGCGAGCCAATCGAATTTGGAATTTACCGGAAAAGCGAAAACATCCGAATATTCAGAAATCCCTGAATTTTTTTTCATTAAATCAAAATCGATATTAAAAAAAAGAATCAGTATTCCGGCAAGAATTATGAAAGTCTGAATCTTATCGGTGAACACCACTCCCGACTGGCCTTTAAGGGAAGTATAAAATAAAATTATTAAAGCGGAAATAACCGCGCCCGTTGAATAGTCCACATTAAAAATTATTTGAAGAGTTTTTCCCATTGCGGCATATTGAGCCGCGATTATTCCAGTCCAAGCGACAACAATTAATAAGGCTGATAATCTTCTGTAATTTCCGCCGTAAATATTTCCGAAAAATTCGCTTATCGAATAATAATTTTCCAAATCAATTTTAGAAATTATTGCGTTTAAAACAAGCAAACCTATCGAGCCGGAAAAAAGCCACCACAACGCCGGCAATCCCGTATCTGCGGATTTTTCAATAAGACCTATTACGGACGAAGCTCCGAGAATAGTGGCTATTAGCGAAAAAGTTACGCTTAGAATTCCGTATTTTTTTGAAGCTAAAAAAAAAGAATATTTCGAGAGAAATTTCATAATAAAAAAATGAATGCGGCTTCTAAAAAATCGAAAACCGCGTTACTATTTCCGGAAAAGGATTAAGAGCTAATTATATGGTTATCCTTTTCCGATGAAATTCGGCTTAGGGGGTTTAAGTATCCCTGAATAGTTTTTTAATCTTTTTGATACGCCTTGAAGCCGTTTATAGTTAAAATTTTAAATGCTTTTTCCATATCGTTCCGGCTGTTGACTCCGATTTTTATAGAGCCGGGTTCATTATCTCTTACATATAAAACTTCTATATATTTTATATTTATTTTATTTTTTCCGAGAAGCATAGCTATTTTTCCTATCACTCCGGGTTTGTCATCTACGTTAATAACTATTTCATAAATTAATTTAATGATGCGTTTAACCTGAGATTGCAGAGTATCTCTCGTTTTCGCCGACGCGGATAAAAATTGTTTAATCTTTTTCAAATCGTTTGTTTCAAGCAATTTTTTAAACTGATTCAGATTGGATAAAAAACTATTGACGGCGGCTAAAACATATTTTTTGTTATTAGCGAAAATATCCGTCCACAAATCAGGATTTCCGGCGGCTATGCGCGTGCTGTCTTTGAATCCGCCTCCGGCAAACGGCAGAATATTTATTTTATTTGTTTTTAGAAATGTTATACCCGAAGTTTTTACAAGAGAAGCCGCGGTTAAATGCGGCAGATGGCTTATATAAGCCACTATCAAATCGTGCGTTTTAACGTCAAGTATATGAACTTCGCATTTCATAAATTTCCAGAATTCCGTTAAACGCAAAATATCCGTTTTTCCGCTTTCCCTTGTTTTAGTCACTATCACTACGGCGTTTTCCAATATTGAAGATTCGGAATTTTTTACGCCGGACTTTTCCGAACCGGTCATCGGATGCGAACCAATATATTTTTTTTTTGATTCTGCGGTTAATCCTTTATAAATATTGTGTTTTATGCTGCCAACGTCTGAAACGATACAATTGTTTTTTATAAAGCCGGATATTTTATTGATAATTTTTGAGATTGTCGAGACCGGAGAACAAACTAAAACCAAATCGGTTTCGACAAATAAACTGGAATAAATACCGGATGTTATTTTATCGAATATTTTTAATTTTTCTACTTCAAGCGTTTCGCTTTTATTTTTACAGACCGCGGTTAAATGAAATTTTTGCCCGCATTTTCTCAACGACTTGGCTATCGACCCTCCAATTAATCCGGGTCCTATAATTATGATATTTTTTATTTTCATCAATCATCAATTTTTTTTAGTATCTTATCAATAAATTTTTCATATCTTTTACCGCGTTATCAAGTCCAATCAAAACGGCTCGCGAAATTATCGAATGTCCTATATTGAACTCGTTCCATTTTTTAAACAATAACAGTCCGGTTACATTATTGTAATTTAATCCGTGTCCGGCGTTGACGACTAATCCGAGATTATCCGCATACGAAGCCGAATCGAAGATTTTCTTTAATTCCGATTCGCGCGTTTGTTTTGACGAATTCGCATAACTTCCCGTATGAATTTCTATATGAGTCGCGCATATTTCTTTCGAGGTTTCAATCTGGTTTTTATCTGGGTCGATAAAAAGACTTGACGCTATTCCGGCGTCCGTAAATTTTTTCACGGTTTCTTTAAGTTTTTTTTTATTTGAAATTACGTCAAGGCCGCCTTCAGTGGTAAGTTCTTTTCTTTTTTCAGGAACAAGGGTAATCTGGTCGGGTTTAACATTCAAAGCAATATTTATTATTTCATCATTATCAGCCATTTCAAGATTCAAAGAAGTCTGAATCGTTTGCCGTAAAATATTTAAATCTCTGTCTTGAATATGCCGTCTGTCTTCCCGCAGATGAATTGTAATTCCGTCGGCTCCGTTTAATTCCGCTATAGCCGCCGCTGACGCAGGTTCCGGTTCATTCCCTCCCCTTGCCTGACGCAGAGTGGCTATATGATCTATATTTACTCCAAGTTTGATTTGATGAAATACTTTTGAATTCATATTTTTATAAAGCCGAAATATATTCCTTATACGCTTCGGCGGAAAGCAAATTGTCAAGTTCGGACATTTCAGACGGTTTGACTTTTAGCATCCATCCCTTTTCGAAAGGGGATTCGTTAACTAAAGCGGGATTATCCGATAGTTCGGAATTAATTTCAATAACAGTTCCGCTAACCGGAGAAAAAATATCGGATACGGCTTTGACAGATTCCACTTCTCCGAATTTAATGTTTGCCGATACGGATTGATTGACTTGCGGCAAATCTACAAACACGACGTCTCCAAGCTCTTTTTGAGCGTAATCCGTAATTCCGATGATTGCAATATCCTTATCGATAAAACACCATTCGTGTTCTTTTGAATATTTTAAGTTTTTCGGCAGTTCCATAAAGAAACCCTCCTAATAAATTGATAACCAGCGTTTATAATTTTATATAATAATATCAAAAAAAATTCAATAACATAATTTTTATGTTCCGGATTTGAGCGCAGTCAGAAGTTGTTCCAATAAATTGAATAAACTTTTCTCATATCTTTACAATTGCTTATTTAAAAACTAAAATTTTTATACTGATCGCTCTGAAACGAACAGTAAAAAAAATGAACTTTTTTGAAGCGCTCTCGCCGGATTTTTGCGCGAAGAAAAAATTTTTTTCATATTCTCGTTAATAAATTATTAAATTTTTTCTTACTTTTTTATCGGGATATTTTCAAATTCAGAACAATACTGATAATATCGGTAATATTAAATTATTTAGAAAGTATTACAATAGAAGAGCCGGAAAAATTCATAGGTTTTTCCGAATATTTTTCTATCAGCGGAATCATTTTTTTATATCCCGTATAATGCAATAAAAAATTTGAAGATAAATTTATTTTGCCGCTTTGATATTTGCCAAAAAAAAATTTTCGATTTCATAAGTATTATTTTTCAAAATATATTTCGCAAAATACGCAATTATTTAAATTGTCTTCCGCGTAAATCTAATTTCTACGGATGTTTTCGAGATTAATTCAATTTGACTTTTATCAAAAGCGGATTATTGTTTCGAATTCCTTCAATCGTAATTTCTTTGCCGGAATTCTCCGTCAACAATTTAAAAAAATGCTTTTTTTCATTTATTCTTTCGCCGTTTAAAGTCGTAAAAATATCGCCTTTAAGAACGTCGGCTAAAAAAGCCGGAGTTCCTTTAACTACAGTTTTTACTACAACGCCGCGGTTAGTCTGAAGCCGCTGTTTAAGATCTAATGATAAATCAGTAACGTAAACCCCAAATTTTAAAGGTCTAAGTTTCGCCCAAAAAACCGCGTGATAGTCGTAGTAATCAGTCGAATTCTGAACGTAATTCGTCTGATATTCGCCGTCGACGGTAATTGTTTTTTCTTTTGTGGTCGTCTTCCCGTCAGGTTTGGTTTTAGTTTCTTTTATAGTGGTTTTGTGATCGGGCTGACGAACTGTAAACGGAATGGTTTCAGTTATAGTTCCACGGTATTTGCTTTTTATTACGACTACCGAAGCTCCTATGCTTCGCGCAAATTCAACCGCGCTTTGTTTGTCGACCGGCGAAGAATTAAATCTCGAAGTCCCGAGTTGAATATATCCGTTTTCAAGAAACGCTTCTTCCGCCGAATTTAAATCGTCGGTCATATAAATTTTAATAACGTCGTCTTTATCTACCGGTTCGGAAGTTATCCAACGCGAATTACCGAGTCGCTGTTCGTTAATTCCCACATAATTAATCTTATACTGATTTGCGCAGTTTGTTAAAAAAAAAGTTATAAAAAGTAAAGTTAATAATCTCATTTATAAATCTCAAATTCTCCTTTTTTAATTATAATCATCTCAAACGAATCTTTAGAAAGTCCGTTGTGGTCTTTATCTGAAAAATTAAAAACTCCCGATACTCCGACAAATTTTTTCAACGATTCCATCGAGTTCCTTATTTTTTCTTTATCATTAGATCCGGCTTTTTCAGCGGCTTTAACAAACAGCATTAAAGCGTCATAAACGTAGCCGCCGAAAGAACTTGCGTCTTCTTTAAATCTTTTTTCGTATAAATTCTTATAATCCGTCAATACTTTTTTTTGCTGATGTTTATCGGATAATTTTTCGGCGACTAATAATCTGCCGCAAGGAAAAACAACGTTTTCTGAAGCCTCGTTCGACATCTTGACGTATTTTATATTTCCATAACCGTGACTTTGATAAAGAGGAATTTGAAGCCCCGCCTGTTTCATGTTTTTTGCGATTATTCCCTGAGCCGGTTCTATAGACCAATTTATCACGGCTTGAACGTCTTTCATAGACTTTAAAACCGGAGATAAATCATTTGAACTTTTATCATAAACTTCAGAAACCGCTATTTCAATTCCATAGTCTGGAGCTAATTTCTCAAGCTGAGCTTTTCCCGAGCTTCCAAAACTCGAATTGCTTGTCATAAGTCCGATTTTTTTTAAGTTGTTTTTTTTCATTGTTTCAAAAATTCTTCTGCCTGCGTCGCTGTCTTTCTGCGGCGTTTTAAAAACGTATTTCAACAGCGGATTCACTATTTCTTCAGCCGCGGCGCAAGATATCAAAATGACTTGTTTTTCATTGCAATAATCTTTTATTTTTAATGATTCGCCGGTGGTTGCCGGACCGATGATTGCAATAACTTTTTCTTTTTCTATAAGTTCCTTAGCCAGCGCTAACGCTTTATCAGGATTTCCGATTGAATCTTTAGAGATATAAATTAATTTTTCGCCATTAACTCCGCCTTTAGAATTTATATTGTCTATAAGCATTACCGCCGTCTTGTCTTCAGGCAAACCTAAAAAACTCGCAGGCCCTGTTTTAGCGAAAATACCTCCGATTTTAATATCCGCATACAAAGGAGTATTAATTAAAAGTAATAAAAACAATAAACTTATTTTAATAATCGAATAATTCATAGTTTTAACCCCCGCTTATAAATTTTTAATGATAAAATTTTATAATCGCAGTTTAAAAAAAGCAATCTTAAAAAAAATAATAATTTTCTGTCTCAAATTTTTTTCAGAAGATTAAATTGCGCCGTTGCATATATTTATTGATTTTTATTTAACTTTAATTATATTTATTGAAAATTAGTTATACGATAATTTGCCAGGGGTGGCGGAATTGAAAATTCTTATAGCGGGAACTGGAGCCGTTGGCGGCTATTACGGTTTAAAACTTTTAAAAAAAGGCTATGACGTGTATTTTACAGCAAGAAACAAATCATACGAAGATTTGTTAAATAACGGACTCATTTTAGACAGTATTGAAACCGGAATCGAATATTTCAAAAAAATAAACGTTTTAAATTTTCAAACTCTTGAAAACGTCGATGAAAAATTCGATTTGATTCTTGTTTGCGTCAAATCTTACGGCACGGAAGAAACCGGAAAAAAAATTAAAAATCTTATTCATTCCGGTTCCTGCGTAATATCAATGCAGAACGGAATAGAGAACGAAGTAATTCTCTCAAAATATATTAATGCGGAAAACATAGCCGGCGCCGTAGTTATAATATCTTCTTTTTTTGAAAAAAATATCGTCAAGCATACCGGAGCCGGAAAAATAATAATAGGAAAAATCTCGAAAAAAACAAATTACGACATTGATTTTATTCGAAACTTATTTCTCGAATCTAAAATAAACTGCTTGATTTCTGAAAATATAATGAACGATTTATGGACAAAAATCATCTGGAACGCTTCGTTCAACGCATTATCCGTAGTCATTGAAGCAACGGTCGTTGAAATGATTGAAAATGAAAACTCCAGAAATTTACTGAAATCTATTATGAAAGAAACTATAGTCATAGCGGAAGCCGCCGGTTATAAAATACCGTTTTCAAAAATAGACGATAATCTTGATATGAAAAATAACGCCGGCGAATTTAAAACCTCTATGCTTCAGGATTATGAAAAAAAGAAGGAACTTGAATTTAATTACATAAACGGGGCAATTATAAGAGCGGGCGAAAAATTCGGCGTTCCGGCTCCGATCAATAAAACGATTACGGAAATTTTAAAATTTAAACAGAAAAAATATTTAAACGGAGCCGCAAATAAATAACTATGAAACCATTGATTATTTCAGGAAAAGAATTTTCTTCGAGATTGTTCATAGGCACCGGAAAATTCTCAAACTCAAAACAAATGGCTGACGCCATTATAAAATCCGGAACAGAACTTGTTACCGTAGCTTTAAAACGAATCGATCTTGACAATCCGGTTCAAGACGATATTCTGGCGCATATTGATAATTCCAAAATAATTATTGTTCCAAACACATCCGGAGCGAGAACTGCAAGCGAAGCGGTTCAGGCGGGAAAATATATTAAATCCGCGGGATTCAATTGGATTAAACTCGAAATACATCCGGAACCCCGTTATCTTTTGCCGGATCCGGTCGAAACGTTTTCTGCCGCGGAACAATTATTGAAACTCGGTTTTATTGTGCTTCCCTATATCAATGCCGACCCTGTCTTATGCAAACGTCTTGAAGATATAGGTTGTCAAGCCGTTATGCCGCTCGGTTCGCCGATAGGTTCAAATCAAGGATTGCAGACCAAAACAATGCTTCAAATCATAATCGAACAATCCAATGTTCCCGTAATTGTCGACGCAGGAATCGGCAGGCCTTCGGACGCGGCTCAAGCTATAGAGCTGGGAGCCGACGCGGTTCTGGTAAACACCGCGATTGCATCCGCAGGAAATCCCGCGGTTATGGGGGAATCGTTCAAGTTTGCGATAGAATCCGCCGTTTTATATAAAAGCGCCGGAGCAGGCGAAATCAGTTTTTCAGCTTCGCCAAGTTCGCCGGACACAAATTATTCCTTTTAAAAAAAATTGCGAAATGAAACTTAAACCTTTCGACTGGATAATCATAATTTATCAATTGTTATTGATGATAATAATTGGTTCTTACAAAAACAGAATAATTTCGCTTGATTATAAATTTCTGCTTGCCGCTCATATCGCGTCTATAATTTTAATTATGTTTATCATTCCAAAAATTAAATATGCGTTTTTCAGAAATTTATATCCGTTTCTTTTTCTTCCGTTTTTATATAACGAAATAGGACTTTTAAATCATATAATTTATCAGGAACCTCAAGACGAATTATTCATAAAAATCGACGCGTTTATTTTTAGAGAAAATATCGGATTGACTTTTTGCAGGCATTTCGCCTCTAAAATTTTTTCGGAAATAATGCATTTTTTTTATTTTTCGTATTACTTGGTTTTGTTTATTCCCGCGGTATGGCTCTATAAAAAATCTATCGCAAATCTTGAACGTTATATGTTTATAGTTTTTCTTTCTTTTTTTCTTTATTATGTTATTTTCATATTTTATCCTGTCTACGGACCCGAATTCTATATGAATTATATCGGCGAATCCCTGAAGCCAGCCCGTTTAAGAGGTTATTATTTTACTTCGATTTTAGGCGGAATACTCGAACATTCCGAGATAAACGGAGCGGCGTTTCCAAGTTCGCATGTAGGGGCGGCTCTTATAGTTTTTTTAGTAATTAAACATTATTATAAATTTTTCTCGGGAATAATTTTTATTTTTTTTACCGGAATATGTTTTGCCACGGTTTATTGCAGAGCTCATTATTTTATAGACGTTATAGGCGGAATAATTTCAGGAATATTATTTTATAAGTTCAACGCTTTTATTTACGATTATCTCATAACTGGTTCAAAAACAGAAAACTGAAATATTATTATCGCGGTAAGAAAAAAAGCGAATATAATGAATCTATTTGAGTTTAGCCGTTATTTTTTTTGTCGAAAATATAGTTTTTGAAATAATTGATAAAAGCGGAAATATCAAAATTCAAGAGTAGATTTCTGTCAGTATATGAAAAATTATAGCAGGATTCGCAATTATTTCTTGAAAGTTTTTCCCAACCTTTTTTAAACCCTTCGTCTCTGACGTTGACGTTCGGATAATTATTCCAAAAATTGCAGCACGGATATAATCTTCCGTCTCCGTCAATAAAACATACAAAATCGCCGTGATAGCATTTTGGATATTTATAACCGCGCGGAATTTCATTTATTTTCATTGAATATTTATCGAGAGGAAACGGCCAGTTTTTTGCCGCGGTATAAGATTTTGCCGTGAATTGAATAGGGATTTTTTTTTGTTTGTGAAAAATTATTCTGCCTAATATTTTATTGTAAGCGGTTTTATCGTATTTTAGAGAATCAAAAGTTTTTAATTCGGTAATAGGTTTAAAATCAAACGCGGTTCCGAAATTTAGAATACATTTGTTTTTTTTACAAAATTCAGCTAAAAAATCAACGTCTTCAATGCGAGTGTCCGCGGTGATTACCGAATTAATCCTTGTTGGAATTTTTAATTCTCTGCATATTTTTACGCCTTCGATAATTTTTTCAAAGGTATCTTTGCCGCGATTCTTATCGTTGATTTCTTTCATACCGTCGAGGCTTATACATACGCTGTTTAAAAGTTTTAACGCGTCGATGTTTTTGTTTATAAGCGTTCCGTTTGTTATTAAATCAAGATTGAAATCGAGTTTTGCCGAATATTCGATTATTTCTTTTATGTCATTTCTGATTAGGGGTTCGCCTCCTTGAAATTGAAGCAGAACGGTTCCGAGATTTTTTAACTCGTCAAGTATTGAAAAAATTTCTTTAGTTTCAAATTCTTTATAATTTTTTCTCGCTGAATATTCGCCGTAACAATAAGAGCAGTTTAAGTTGCATCTGTTAGTGATGCTGAAATAAACGTTAAGAGGGAATTTTTTGTTTAAAGCTTTATAGAATGATAATTTGCAAGCGCTTTTGAAAAGACTTTTAAATGAAGCCATTGTGTTATTTAATTATCAATTAATTTTTACTTTTCAGGAAAAAAAATCATGCGAAGAAGCTTGTCCGTAAAGTATGATGAATTTAATATCGCAGTTTAGAAGTTTAGCAATTGCTAAACTTCTAAACTGCGATATGATATGTTTGGCTAATTAATAAAACAAATCTATTCTCTATTCTCGAGTTGTTTTTATTATTTTTTCTTTCCGGACGCTTTATCCGTATAAACCGAAGGAAACGCCGCGTAGAAAGCCGCCGCGTTTACCAGATGTTTTATAGGAACCTGATCTTCAACCTGATGCGCGTGAATTTCGTTTGCCGGACCGAATCCGAAACACGGAACTTTATTCATTCCCATTATTGCGACGCCGTTAGTGCTGAATACCCATTTTTTTAATTGCGGTTTTTTATTAAAAATAAATTCGTAGTTAGCAAGAGCCGCCTGACAAAGCTGATGTTTTTCTTCCAGAAGCCACGTCGGAAAATATTTTTTTGTCGGATATTTTAATCCGGTATATGAGGGAGTGTCATACATCAAGACTTCCACTTTAAAATCGTTTGGTTTTAATCCGGCGCGTTTGCAGGCGTCTTTGACTTCCGCAACCGCGGATTTTTCAGTTTCTCCCAGAGTTAATCTTCTGTCGAGATGAATATAAGATTCCCCGGCTACAGCGCATAACGAAGGGCTTTTTGAACTGATATGCGAAATAGTAACGGTTCCTTTTCCCAAAAATTTTTGGTTCGCGGTTTTTACGTTGTTTTTTAAACGTTCATTTAATTTTTCGATTTCCAAAGCTATCCGCGACATCATATATACCGCGTTTTTACCGCGTTCGGGAGCGCTTCCGTGACATGATTTTCCGAAAGTTGTTACTCCAATTTCCATTCTGCCTCTATGTCCTCTGTATAAATCGAGATTTGTCGGTTCTGTGATAATAACGCATTCGGGACGGGGTATGCTTTTTTCATTTAAAATATACTGCCAGCATAATCCGTCGCAATCTTCTTCTTGAACGCTGCCAACCACGTATAACGTATAATCGCCTGTGAGTTTCAAGTCTTTTATAACTTTGCCGGCGTAAACCATTCCAACCATAGCGGCTTCCTGGTCGGAAGCTCCGCGTCCGTAAATCACTCCGTTTTTAATTACTGGTTTAAACGGTTCGCGTTTGATTTTTTTCCATTCGACTTCGCTGCCTACGCCGACTGTGTCAATATGAGCGTCCATTGCTATTATATGTTTTCCATTCCCGATTTTTCCGAATATGTTTCCCATTTTATCAGTGAAAACTTTATCGAAACCGACTTTTTTCATTTCTTTGGCTATACATTCGATAACCTTTTTTTCTTGACAGCTTTCAGAAGGAATCTTAATCATTTCACACATAAAATTAATCATTTCTTTTTCGTATTTTTGCGCTTGCTTTAAAATAGTTTTACTATCTAACATAATAAAAACACCTCTATATAAATATTTTTTTATTTTATTGTTTTGAACATACCGCTCAAGCCGCCGAGTTTAACTGGCGGAACCGATTGTTTGGCGAGAAGATTTTCGCGCTGAATTTCTTCGTAGATTTCTTTTCTGTGAACCGGCACTTCGCGAGGCGCGTTGATTCCGAGTTTGACTTGTTCGCCGTGAATATCCACTATTGTTATTTCAATATTATCGCCTATTACTATGCTCTGATTTCGTTTTCTTGTTAATACTAACATTGAGTTATTTACCTTCTTTTGCTTGTTTTTCTTTAAATTCTTCCATTATCAAATGACGGACGCCGTATTCTTGTATGTCAGAAATAGCCTGACAGGCAAGTTTGTTTTTTGGATTAATTATTAAAGGTCCCTGAAGGTTGGCAGTCATCATTTGCGGATTGTTCTGAGGTATTACAACTATGCTGTAACTGATAATTTCCGAATTGTCCGATACCTGAATTTTATTTAAAAAATCTTTCCCGACTTTTAATTTATATTTGTGTTTGAATAAAAAAGGGTCTATAACTACAAATGCAAGTTCCGAATCTTCTACGGATTGAAACCATGCAAACGGCGCTTCCTCTTCCTTCATCAGTAAAATATATTTTGTCAAATCAGGAAATCCGAAAATGCCGTCTATGACGGTAATTATTTCATTTTCGTTTATATCGATTTCTCCGAGCGTTTTTGTTTTGATAATCATTTAACAATAACTCCTGAAAATAATTTGCAATATAATTTTTTATAATTATTTGTTGATAGTTTATAACAATAATATTATAATGTCAATACTTTATTAGAGGAGAAAAAAATCGAATATGAATTTGTATCAGTATTATATGCCTGTAAAATATTTTTTCGGACAGGATTGTTTGAAAAGTTTCGGCTCTGAAATTTTTTGTTTTGGCAAACGGCCTATGATAATAACCGGTAAGAAATCGGCTGAATTATCCGGAGCTTTACAAGATATAAAAGAATGTTTATCAATGAGGAAAATAGGTTTTATTGTTTTCGATGAAGTGACTGAAAACCCTGAAATTTCCAACGTTTTAAAAGCCGCGCGTATTTTTTCCGAATCCAAATGCGATTTTTTAATCGGCGTCGGAGGCGGAAGCCCGATTGACGCGGCTAAAGCCGTTTCAGCGTATTCGGCGAACGGCTTTAAATACCGCGAGATTTTTGACGCGCAGAATATTAAAAAAATTTATCCGGTTGTCGCGATTCCCACAACTTCCGGAACCGGTTCCGAAGTTACTCAATATACGGTTTTGTCTGATTCCGAGATTAAAATGAAATGCGGAGTAGGTCATAAATTTTTGTATCCGGTTTTGTCTTTTATCGACCCAAAATACTCCTTGTCCGCCCCTTTACGCGTAACTAAAGATACCGCGGTTGACGCGTTAAGTCATCTGCTTGAAGGAATTTATTCAAATAAACGCAACAGATTGACATATCCTTTGATTTTTGAAGGCGTAAAAATTATTCTAAAAAATTTGCCTTTGTGTTTAAAAGAACCGCAGAATATTGAATTTAGAAAGAATTTAAGCGCCGCTTCCTTATACGGCGGTTTGACAATATCTCAATCAAGCACTACCTTGCAACATTCTATCGGTTATCCGCTTACCTCAAGATTCGGATTATCGCACGGGGCGGCTAACGGTATAGTAATGAAAGGAATTATGAATCTATACAACGATTTTGTAGAAAAAGAATTAAAACTGTTGTTTGACTGTTTGAATATTTCGCAAAAACAATTTTTTTCATTTGTGGATTCGCTTGAATATAACTATAAACTCGACATAATAAATAAAGATTTTAGCGGCGATATTATAAAAGAGGTTATGGAAAGCCGCAATTTTGCAAATAATCCGGCGGAGTTTTCTTATAAAGATATTTTTGAAATTTATAAAAGTATAAGCGTATAATCGCATAAGCGGATGAACGCCGTAAAAATTAAATATGTTTTGATAAAATTCTTTAAAATCGTTTTGTTTTTTATTATTAATCTGAGAGCGTTGAACGCTGAAAATAATTCTTCCGGTTATGCGAAACTTCTTGACGATTATAATTCCGGCATAAGATTTTTTAATTCAAAATCATTCGGCGAAGCCGTTGAAAAATTCAAATGCGTTTTAAAAAACGATTCTGATTCCTCGTTTCCGGAATCTTTTAAAAACCTTATAAATTCTTATCTTTTATACGCTCAGGATTTTTCAAGAAAAAAATTACCCCGTCAATCGCTTGATATATACTCGGAAGTTTTAAAATTGGAACCGGATAATAAAATTGCAAAATATAATTCTGGCGTCATCCTGTCGAATTATGGAAACGAAGAATTCTTAAAAAAAAATTATTTGAAAGCTATAGAATATTTTCTTGCGTCCAAAGAATTTTTGGATGATTCCGTCGTTGACGAAAATATTTCTTCCGCTTATTATAACGCGGCAGCAACCGAAACTGATTTTAATAAATCAATTGAATTATACCGCAAAAGTCTTGTTTTCAATACGAATAACATAAACGCTTATTTTAATCTCGGAGTTTTATTTTTTAACAAAAACAGGTTTGATGAATCTGAAAAATGGTTTGAGTATATTTTTAAAATCGAAAACAACAAAAAAATAAATAACAAGGGAATTGAAAGTAAGACTTTATATTTTTTGAGCCGCATTAAAGAATTCAAGGGGGATTTTTCCGAAGCGTTAAAATTAGCGGAAAAATCGGCGAACTCCGGATTATCCGATGAAAGTTATTTAAAAAGCGTCGAACGAATTATATACGATCTCAAACCTCAACGATATAGGCTTGTTTATAATTTTGATATTTTCAATAATTCCATCTCCGGAATTTCAGACGTCGTTGTAAAAATTAACGTTCCTAAATCCATAAAAAATAAACAGAAGGTTCATTCAATTAAAGAAAGTATCAATAAAGAAAAAAAATATTTAAAGGAATTTTCACAAGACGGAAATGAAAATAAAACGTTGATTATGAAATTCGACGAATTCAAAGAATATGAAACGCTTAAAATCATAATAGAATCGGAAATTACCGCGTATCCAAATTTTTATAATTTAGAAAACCTGAAAATCAGGCGGACAGTCCCTGCAAATTCGAATTTTCTTAAAAAGATATTCGGCGGCGAGGCGCATTCGAATATTTTAAGAGCGGCTTACGAATTTGTAATGAACGCTTTGGAATATAAAATTATCGAAGAGGATTTGGATATAAACGAGATATTGATTTTAAAAAAAGGGAAATGCGTCGAATACGTAACTTTATTCAATTATATTTTAAATGAAACCGGTTTTAAAACGAGAAGCGTAAGCGGCGAGGTTATCGAATACGGGGATGAACAGTTTTACGGAATTGAAGCGGGTCATAATTGGTCTGAAGTTTTTGTTGAAGAAGAAGGCTGGGTTCCTTTTGACCCGACCTTCGAAGACACGGGTAAGAAAAATTATTTCGCGGTAGGACGCAGCGATAGAGTTATTACGTCAATAGGAAAATCGAATCGGATTGATATTAAATATAAAATCGAATATTTGTCTTCCGCCAAACCATCGGTCGATTTGCGGGTGACAACTAAAAAAAAATTATCGCGGGCAGACTAAAAAAATTGTTTAATATTTCATCTCCGGAATTAAAAAAGGATAGATTTTATCTTTTATATTAAAATATTTTAATTTAATTTGCATTTTGCCGGTTTTGATATTCTCGAAAAATTGTTTTTCTATTCTTAAGTTTTTTTCATATAAAATAACCTCGTTTTTTAAAAGGTCTCCGCTGATTCTGATATTATCTATTCCGATGAAATCATAAAATGGATCGAGATAGCCGACGCTTATGTCATAATATGAATTCGGATAAAAAAGATTAGTTAGTTTAATTTTAAATCGTAATTTTATTAAATCGGGATAATATAAAATCACTTCGTTTTCTAAAACGTCAAAATAATCGGTTCTGTCTTTTATTAAAAACTTTGAATCGTCGAACAGAAATTTTTTGTCTAATATTTTTATGACGTTTTTTTTTATATAATCGTTTTCAATATGATTGTTAAAAACATTCTTGATTTCGGTTAAATAGTTATAAGGGAATTCCTTTATTTTCGAAAATGTAAAATTTGTAAGAATTTGTCCGTCTCCAGAATGATTTTTCAATATTTGATTTAGATTTTTGTAAAAATAAAATATATCGTTTGACTGCTGGTAGGATTTAATATGTTTTCGGATCTTATTCAATAATAAATCAGCTTCTTTATTCCTGTCTAAATCGGATAAAATATCTATAAAATTATAAACCGTCTTCAGATTTTTTCCGTTAAATAATTCCCCGCTTTTAATATTATCCGATTCCGCTATCTTGCATAAAAAATTATTAAAATCAAGGCACATATCAATAATTTTATTTTTGTGTTGAGAGAGCGATAATGATTTTATGAAAGCGGTCGAAAATTCAATTATGCTCGGACTATAAAAATTGTTCGGATCATAAAAATCTTTTTTTATACATTCCAAACAGGATTTGATGAAAAATAATTGTTCGTCAAGCGTCGAACTTTTTTTGTGAATAAAATAGGGGAAGGGCGGTTTTTCTTCGTAATGAATGATTTTGGGTTTTGATTCGGGCTCTTTATAAATGATATCGAATAAATCAGAATCATACATTTCAAAAAGATAAGTGAAAATATAATCTTTTGGATTTTTTGATTTTTTTATAAAACGGTTATTAATAAAATTTGTTTTTTCGTTGTAATAATAGAAAGAATTTATTTTACTAACGGATTTAGGGATCTCGGCTAAAAATTTTTCTCCTAATTTTTCAATTTTTTCTTTTTGCTTCAGCGCCGTTTCAAAGTTGTTTTTTATAACTTTGATTTTGTATTTGTTGAATTGATAAAAAACGTCGGTGTCTTTATAATCATCGGGAAGTTTATTGAATAAAATATCGTCGGCTTCGTCATACATAGCGTTTTTAATGCAATATAAAGCTCGGTTTTCCAATTCTTTATTTTTATCGCCGGTCACTTCGATTTTAGCGATATGATAAACAAACTCATTTTTTATCATATTGAGATTTTCGGAATATATCGTGTCTTCGCAGTCTATGCGGTAAACGAATTTCAGATTATAAAAACCCGAAGGGATATAATCCTTAAAATCAAGAACTACGTTTTTTTTTATCACGTCGCCCGAATAGAATTTCTCCAAATCCAAATCTATTTCGGATTTGCCGGAATTAAAACCGAGTTGAAAAGTATCGCTTGAAATTTCAAAGCGTCCTTTGATTTTTAAGGGCAATACATTGTCGATTCCAAAATATAGGGAAAGCTTTTTTTCGTCTCCGGCGTTTATGTTTGTCGGGTCAAAATCAAAACCTGCCGGTCCGAAAGAATTTAATTGTTTTTCGTTTTTAAATGTTTTCGGCGACCGCAAGTTGATGATTCCGCTTAATTTTTCTGAAATTCCTTGAACGGAATAATTCTCGAATGTTTTTAATAAAGTGACCAGTAATCCGATGTTAAATACGTTTTCGTCTCCGTATTTTGACGCTTTCTCAAGCAATTTGTTCGCATAGATTTGAGCGTCTGAAAAATTCAGAAAAATTTTTGGCGTTACGGAAATAAGTTCCGGATGCGGTTCGATATTATTAAAGATTTCGTCAATCTGTTCTCTTGAAAAATTGCCGTTTTTTAAAAACGCCGATTTTAATTCAAAATACAAAACGTATTTTGAAAACAAGGCGTTTGATAAAAGTTGGGGCTTTAAATTTGTAATATCGGTTTCAATGTTCTGCGGATAATTTAGCAGAAGTTTTAAATCGACGAACATTATTTTAGTCCGGAGTCCGACTTGATTTGATAAAATTAAATTCGGATTGAGAATTCTAAAAACTTGAGACCAGAATGCCGGAGATATTGTTCTTTTGTTAGAATCGATTATTCTTGCGAGATATAAATAAAATATTCCTTCGTCTATTTTTTTTTCTTTAAGAAGAAAGATTCCGAAGTTGTAATAATTTATAGCGTTATCGGCTCCGGCTCGTATGGAATTTCTGTAATTCTCATAAGCTTTTGTTTTCATATTGCCGAGTTCCGATATTTTTCCGAGCATATAATTGATATAGCTTTTGTTTTCAATTCTTGAATAATTTTTTTTTAATATTTCTTCGGCTTGCTCGTATTTTTGTTCGCGGATAAGATTCTGGCTTTTTAACAAATAATAGGAATCAAAAGGTTTTGACACTCTCAATCCCTTATTTATAAAATAATCGGCTTCGATTGTTTTATTCTGCTTCAATAAAATATCTCCGTATAATTGGTTGACGTCTTTGAAATAAGGCGAAATAGACATAAGCTTTAACGCGATTTTTTCCGCGTTTTGAAAATCCCGTTTGAAATCGAGAATTCTCATTTTGGTGTATAGAGATATTTCGTTGTATTCGTCGTAAAAGAGCGCTTTATTTAAATAATCTAACGCGGGGTCTAAAGATTCTTTATTAACTCTTATTTCTATGGAAGCAAAATTATTGTATATGTTTGAAGCCAGCGGTTTTAAATAAAACATTATTAGTAAAATTGATATTATTCCGGCGATGACAAGAACGGTCGTTTGGTATAAAGAATTTGATTTTACGTTTTTATTTACCGCTTTTATTTTAGAATCGTAAAGATAAGTCGATGCAAGATATTCGAGAATGGCTATATAAAATATTATTGGAACAACCGTGGACGCGTAACGGAATTTGGTTTCAAATAAAGCGTGCGTCAGTATTCCGGCAAGCGAAGCCAATATCCCGACCGCCGCATATTTGTAAAAATCGTCTTTGATGGTTTTTATTAATTTTATGTTTAAGTAAAATACCCTGAAAAGAGTTAATATGACAAGAATCAGACCGGCAACTCCAGTTTCAAGAAGTATCTCGAGCAGTTCGCTGTGCGCCGACTCGACTATCATTTCCGGTTTCGGAAAAATGTGTTTCCAGTTTTCTGTTATTTCAGACGGAAAATAATTCATAAAAGTTCCGATTCCGGTTCCGAAAAAATAATTTTGTCTAACCACGTTAAGAACTACTTGCCAAAGATAAAATCTGATTTTAACGTCCGCCTGATTCAAGTTTGAAGAATTGACCAACCGGTATCCCACTAAATCTAATTTATGAGAAAAATCATCGCTTATAACATAGATTATCAGAAAAATTCCCGCTATTAAGCAAATGATTCTAATAAATTTTTTTGTAAATATTTTTTGTTTGAAATAAAACTTTTGAAAATAAAATAGAATCGCGAGTTCGACGATGAATCCAGCGTATCCGCCTCTATTATAAGTGAAAAATAAGGCGAATAAAATAGTTAGAAAAATTATCGCGTTAAAAACATTTGAAAATTCCAGAAGTTTATTCTTGAGATTTTTGCGGTATAATATTTTTTTTATTAAAAAAATAATCAGCAATGCAACAAATATTATTGCGCCGAGCAGTAATTCGACGTTGATTTCGATTCCGTTCGGCTGATAAAACAAACTGATATTGAAATGAACGGCAAGAAACAGCAATATTAACGATGCCGCTGAAAAAGAAAAAAAATTGCCCTCGAATTTTTTGTATGAACAAACTATAAAAATTGGAAATACGGATATTAAAAAAACTCCCAAAAAATTAGGATTTCCTTGACACGATATTATTCTGAGAATATTCATATCCTCGAATAATTCATAAACTCTGCCCCATTTATAAAAATCATATCCGTAAAATTGCAGAAGTCCCAATAAACTTACAAAAACAGTTGTAACGATTAAAACCGTAAGCAAAAATTTTATTTTTCTGTCGCCGTCTATGTTGTAGACAAAATTAAAATACAAAAGCAGAAAAGTTATGAAGGATAAAATCGATCTGTATGAAACGTATTTGTAATCCGACCAAAAAGACGTCAATAAAAAATAACCGGTTACCGCGGCAAGATAAAATCCTAATATAAATATTTTTTTTTTGCAAGAAATGTAATTGCGCAGCATCGACATAAAAATTAATCCGGCATTAATTATTCCGAGATAGTATAATTTTACTTCGGTGGCCGGGTTGCTGTATTGCGATATAAGAAATTCAGTTCCGAATATAATTGAAGCGATTAAAATCAGATTCAACAAATCTATATAAAAAGCCGCGGTTTCATTTTTGTTCATAATTTTTTTTACGAATAATTTTTTTATAAATATATCATTATAAATGTTAGCGTTTAAAATTCAAGAAAATAATTTTTTGGTTTGAAAAATAATTCTATCAACCATAAAATAATAGTTAAAAAAAAAGTTTGTTTGAAGCGTAAGAAAATTAAACGCGGATAGCCATTAAACGTTAAGTGAAGTAGCGATTCCAATTGGAATCGCTTAAGCGGTTTCTTTGAAAAACCGCCCTTTTCCAAAACATAGATGTATTATTGCGATTTAGATATAAAATCGCAATTTCAGACAACCCGAAGTCAGGGGAACGAATCTGATACCATATTGAAAAAA
>DAINAU010000031.1:0-30942 GCA_036733285.1 bacterium | reverse complement strand
TAGCCGCTTGAGTAACGGGCGTTTTAGAACCGTAATAATCGACAATAATCGGTTTTAACATAGTCGCGTTGGCTCTGCCGGTTCTTAATTGAGTTAAATCTTTTTTTAATACGCCGATTGCTTTTGACATTCTATTTTTACAATCGTTATAAATTTCCTGAAGCATAATTCGAATCCCTCTCGAATATTTTAAAATAGATTTAGAGAATTACAGTAGTGCCGACTTTTTTTCCCAACGCCGCGTTTTTGATATTGCCTTTTTTGTTCATATCAATAACCAGAATTGGCAGTTTATTATCCATGCTTAAAGATACGGCAGTTAAATCCATAACTTGAAGTTTTCTTTTTAATACTTCCGAATACGTGATTTCGTCGAATTTTACGGCGTCTTTGTATTTAACAGGGTCTTTATCATAAATGCCGTCGACTTTAGTCGCTTTAACCATAATGCCGGCTCCGATTTCAAGGGCGCGCAAAGCCGCAGTAGTATCGGTTGTGAAATACGGATGTCCGGTTCCGCCGCCGAGAATAGCGACTTTTCCGGCGTTTAACGATTCCTTAACTTTTTTTGCCGACATTCTTTCTGCGATTTCATCCATATTCATAGAAGAATAGACTTCGGCGGGAGTATTATTTCTAAGAAGACATTCGCATAGAGCTACCGAATTAATCATAGTGGCAAGTATTCCCATGTGGTCGGCAAGGTTTCTATCCATTCCTTTTGAACTTCCGGCAAGTCCTCTGAAAATATTTCCGCCGCCTATTACAACTGCCACTTGAACGCCTAAAGAAACAAGTTCTTTTATTTCAGCGGCCACGTATTCGAGGACGTTCGGCGAAATACCGTATTCTTGATTTCCCTGAAGCGCTTCGCCGCTGAGTTTGAGCAAAATTCGCGAGTATTTTAATTTAATTGACTTTTTGATTTTTTTAGCCATAACCGTTTTCTCCTTGTGAATTCAGTTTTTATCGCATATTATTTACAGGATATTTATTTTGCCTGATTTAACTGCGCTTCCACCTCGGCGGCAAAATCGGTTTTTTTCTTTTCGATTCCTTCGCCCACTTTATATCTCACAAAACCGGTTACTTCGATTTTCACGCCGCAGGATTTTTCAACGTTTGCGATTACAGTCTTAACTTTTAAAGTCGTGTCTTTGATAAATAATTGATCGATAAGACAAACCAACTCGTAATATTTTGAAAGTTTTCCTTCGACTATTTTTGCTATGATTTGTTCGGGTTTGCCTTCGTTTCTCATTTGTTGAGAATATATTTCTCGTTCGTTATCAAGTTCTGCTTTAGTCACTTCTTTAGAATTGATATATTTAGGTTCTGCGGCGGCTATCTGCATGCTTAAATCTTTAATCAGTTCCTGAATTTCTGGAGCGCTTTTTTTTGAAGCGTCGCTCAGTTTTATTTTTACGATAACTCCTATTTTGCCGTTTCCATGAATATATTTTGTCATACATTCGTCAGAACCGGCTTTAAAAATATCAAACCTTCTGACTTTAATATTTTCGCCTATCTTTGCAATAAAGTTAGAGAGTTCTTCGTTGACCGTCGAATCTCCGAATTTTTGCTTTTTCAAAGATTCCAAATCCTCCGGTTGTTTATTAAAAATGTGTTCGGTTATTTTTTCCGCAAAATCTAAAAAACCTTCGTTTCTTGAAACAAAGTCGGTTTCGGAATTTACTTCGGTTATTACGGCGAGAGAATCCGATAATTTAACTTTTACAATGCCTTCTGCCGCAGTTTTAGACTGCCGGTTTGCCGCCGCCGCTAATCCTTTTTCTCTCAATAATTTTACGGCGGAATCCATATTCCCGTCGGCTTCTGTCAATGCTTTTTTGCAATCAAGCATTCCTGCGCCTGTTTTTTCTCTTAATTCCTGAACCATTTTGGCTGTTACTGGAGCCATATAATTTACACCACCTAAAGTTATATTCAATATATAATGCGGCAAATAAAATATTTGCCGCATTATAATCGTTTTTTTTAAATAAAAACAGAAGAAATTAAAACCCTTTTTTCTTTGAAGGGATTTTGTCAAAAGAAGTCGAGTCTTCGTCTTCTGGGATTCTCGCTTCAGCAATAACCCCGTCTTCCTCAATATCATCTGAAGCTTCGGCGTTTTCCGCGTCGATATTTTCCGAACCATTAATTTTTGCGGATTCTTCTTCCTGACTTTTTAATTTTTCTTCCAATTTCTTTTCCCATTGACCTTTGCCGTCTAAAGCGGCTGACGCCATAGTGGAACAAAACAACTGTATCGCTCTAATCGCGTCGTCGTTTCCGGGGATTCCATAATCTACGATATCGGGATCAGCGTTCGTGTCAAGAACCGCCACTACTGGAATATTCATTTTTCTGGCTTCGAAAATACCGATTTCGTCTTTTTTAACGTCTATGACGAAAATAGCGTCCGGCAATTTTTTCAATTGCTTGATTCCGCCGAGCAATTTTTCTTTTTTATCTCTTTCTTTTATTAGCGTGTTTCTTTCTTTTGTCGGCAATTTTTTTATAAGACCGGATTCAATCATCTGATTGATTTTGTATAGTCTGTCGATGCTTCGGGATACGGTCGCGAAATTAGTTAGAGTGCCTCCGAGCCATCTCTGGTTAATGTAAGGCATTCCGCAACGTTCCGCTTCCTGTTTAATTGTTTCCTGCGCCTGTTTTTTGGTTCCAAGAAATAATATGGTTCCTCCTTCCGCGCAAAGATTTGTCACATATTCTATAGCTCTTTGAAAATAACGAATCGTTAATTGCAAATCAAGAATATGAATGTTTTTCCGTTTTGTGAAAATAAACGGTTTCATTTTGGGATTCCATCTTTTCGATTGATGTCCGAAATGAACTCCCGCTTCAAGCAACTGCTTCATCTGAACTTGTACTACCACTTTGTAAATCCTCCTAATAAATGTTTTTTTCCTCCATCTTAATCGCTTAATTACGGACTATAATTATAACAATCATAGAACGCCGTAAAAATCATAAGATGTGCGTGATAAAGTAATCGCCAAATAAAATTATAGGCAATTATATTTAAATTTTATTTGAATTATTTTTTTTGTCAAGTTTTTTATAAGCATTTTTTATTAAATCGCGTAGAATAATAGCTTTCTCATATTGCTCTGAATTTACTGCGGTTTCAAGCTCTTCTTGAAATTTTTTTATTTCATTATAAAAAACTTCGTCGTTTTCCTTAATAACGGGACGCTTTCCCGTATGTCTCGAAGCGTTATGTATCTGTTTCAACAAAGGAGTCAAATCATCTTTAAAATATTTATAACATTCGGAACATCCGATTTTTCCCCTTCGTCTGAATTCGGCATATGTTAAACCGCAGAATTCGCATTTCAAAAAATCATTTTTAAATAATTGCTGGTAAGACTGTTTTATTTTATTGTCCGGTTTTTGCTTTTTGGTCGGTTCGGCTTGATCTTTTGCAGGTTTATCAGAATTAAATAATTGTTCGAATTTTTGGGTTATCCCGAATAAATCGCTTGTCGGGTCGTAAAAATTCTTTTTTTTCGCGCAAGATTCGCATAAATGAATTTCAGTGAAAACATTATTTATATTTTCTTTGTAATGGAATGTGGCTTCATTTTTTTTGCAATCGTCGCATAGCATATTTTTATTTCCTTTTGTTAAATTCCATTTTTTTATTTGCAATGATTTCGTCTCCGTTTATAAAATACCAGCACAAAGCGCTGAACAGGACAATGCCTATCGCGAAAAAGAAAAAAGTCTGAATAAAAGACGCGAAAACTCCGCCGGTTCCTGAAATTTCGTCCAGAACCTCGACCGGATTTCCGAATCTATATATAAGAATAGAGACAAAAATTATTAAAATGACGAATATCGCCGCTGAAAAATTTTTAATCATAAAAATCTAAAATCTTGGATCGTAAATTGTCTCCGGAGATTTACTGTCGATTTCTTTTAATCTTACTTCTGACATATAAGAAAGCGTAGTTTTCTTATCCGGATCTTTATCTATGATTATTTTAAATTGTTCTCTCGCCTTGTCTTTCATTTTTTTTCTTGAATAAGACACTCCGAGATTATAACGATTTTGCATATCGTCAGGATTCGCTTCAATTGCCTTTGAAAATTTTTGAATTAATTGTTCCGCAAGTTTAGAATCGGGTTTTATTTTCAGAACCATACAATAACGCTCGCCCGCGAGTTCGGGTTCTTTCATCAATTCATAAATATTTCCCAAATTATAATAAGCTTCTATGTTCCGGTTGTCAATGCTTATCGCTTTTTGAAATAATTCCAACGCCGCGTCGAATGAGGCTCCTCTATTCCATAATCCTCGCAGCCGGAGAGTCTGATTTTCAAGTTCAAAATAATCGGATTTAATTTCAGTTATGTTTTTATGAAGATTTCTTTTATATTTTTTAACGTTTTGCGTATCGGTTATTTGTTTATTGACGTCGAGGATAGCGTCGATTTTTGAAGATAAATTCAATCCGGCGTCTTCGTATCTTTTTATAAACGGCATTAAATTCAAACCTTTAAAATATCCGGAGCGTTCCGATATGACCTTTACAACTTCAGGTATAAGCAATTTTGTGTCTTTCAACATAACCGCAAATGTGTCGGGAATATAATCCATTTTTAAAAAATCAAATATGTTTGTCAAATCGCGTCCGATATACGAACTCAACTGATTTATTTTTTGATATGATTCTGATTCCTGATAAATCACTAAAGCTCCGGTGTCTTCTTTGTCGAGATATTCCGCTATTTTTAAAAATTCTATTCCGTCCGCTATTTGTTTATCCGCAAGATATTTAACTGTTTTTTCATAACCGATATACAACATATAAAACATAACAAATAATACTGCGGCTATGATAATATGAAATTTCAAGGATAAATGAAGAGGCTGATAATTTTTTACGGATTCGATTTCTTCGGGAGTATATTCCGGTTTTGTATCAAAATTATCGTTTTCAAAATTTTGATTGTTTTGAGAATCGTTTGAGTTTTGTATCGTTCTTCTTTTTTTTGCCATAAATTTTCTCCAATTAAAACATAGTTCTGTTTATTAAAAATATTATCGTATCGCTAAAACAGCCGTAATACTTTTGATAATGAGCGTTTGCATCAACAGAGTTAATGCCTTAACTTATTAATTTAACAATATTTCAGCATATTAGTCAAACTTTTTTTTGCTTTTTTTATAATTTCAGGTTCAAGGTTGATTTCGTATTCTTCCCTGTTCAAACAATTATACAAGTCTTCCAAACAGGTGAGTTTCATTGTTTTGCATTCTACGTAATCAATTACGGGAAAATATTGTTTGCCGGGTATTTCCGAATTCAATCTGTAAATAATAGCGGGTTCGGTTGCGATTATAAATTCTTTGTTTTCAGATTTTTTAATGTGAGTTATCATTCCCTCTGTGGAGCATATTTTATCGGCTAACTCAAGCGTTTCAGGCGGACATTCCGGATGCGCAACAATTTCCGCGTTTGGATATTTTTGTTTTGTTCTTAAGATTTTGTCTTTAGTTATCTGATTATGGACATAACAGTAACCGTCGAAGAGTATTAATTTTTTGCCGGCGGTTTTTTGGCAATAAGCGCCGAGATTTTTATCCGGAACAAAGATTATTTCTTTATTATTTATGTTTTTAACTATTTCCGCGGCGTTTCCAGACGCGCAGCAGGAATCGGCTAAAGCTTTGACTTCGGCTGTAGTGTTCACGTAAGCGACTACATATGCGGAAGGATGTTTTTGTTTTAATTTCTTTATATCGTCGGAAGTAATCATATTTGCCATTGGACAGTTTGCTTCGAATCTCGGTATAAGAACTTTTTTTTCCGGCGATAAAACTTTTGCCGTTTCAGCCATAAATGTAACTCCGCAGAAGACAATCATATCCGCTTCGGTTTGCGCGGCTTTTTTTGACAGGTAAAGCGAATCTCCTAAAAAATCCGCCGTTTCTTGAATCTCTTTTCTTTGATAATTATGTGCTAAAATTACGGCATTTTTCTTTTTTGCAAGATTTTTTATTTCATTTTGTATCTCTTCGGTATTTTTTAAGCTCATTGATTTTTATCATTGAAAAATTTAAAATTTAATTTGCAAAAATATTGTTTGATAATCTTATTTAATCATTACAAAATGTCAAATAAAATTTTTTATTGCAATTTAAGAAAATAAATAATAACATTGATTAAAATTTTATATCCTTATTCAAATGAAATTCAGGTGGAGAGAAAAAATATGGATAAATTTATTATAGAAGAATGTCATAATCTAAAAGGCGAAGTTTCTATAAGCGGTTCAAAGAACGCGGCGCTGCCTATTATGGCAGCGTGCCTGCTTTCTTCTGGAAAATTTGTTTTGACCAATGTTCCCAACTTGCGCGATATAAAAACGATGATAAGGGTTCTTGAACATCTCGGGTCAAAAATACAGTTTGATTCTTTCTCCAATAAATTATTAATCGACAATTCAAAAGTAAAAAAAGGCCTTGAGGCGCCGTATGAACTTGTGAAAACAATGCGGGCTTCGGCGGTTGTATTAGGTCCGTTGCTTGGCAGATTTGGCGAAGCAAAAGTTTCGCTGCCTGGCGGTTGCGCTATAGGAGCGCGTCCGTTAAATATTCATTTGAAAGGATTTGAAGAACTCGGAGCAAAAATCGAGATTAAAGAAGGTTATGTTATAGCCAAATCGGAACGCAGACTTGCAGGAACTGAAATATCGCTTGATTTTCCGTCGGTCGGAGCCACTGAAAATTTAATGATGGCGGCTTGTCTTGCCGAAGGAAAAACAGTTATTCAAAACGCCGCTCGCGAGCCGGAAATAATTGATCTTGCGGATTTTTTAAATAAAATGGGAGCTAAAATAAAACAGGCGGGCGAGTCGAAAATTGAAATTACCGGAGTTAAAAAATTAAAATCAGTATCTTATAAAATAATTCCGGACAGGATAGAATGCGGAACGTTTTTAACTGCCGGCGCTATGATTCCCGGAGAAATTCTTATAAAAAATTCAAGACAGGAACATCTTCCGGGAGTTATTGAGAAATTAAGAAAATCCGGCGTAATTATTGAAAAAAACGGCAAATACGGTTTATCTGTTTGCAGAAAATCCGAACGCTTAAAACCTGTAAATATTAAAACTATGCCTTATCCCGGTTTTCCTACGGATATGCAGGCGCAGATGTGCGCGGCGTTGTGTCTTGCCGACGGAACAAGCTGTATTTCGGAAACTGTGTTTGAAAACAGGTTTATGCATATCAGCGAATTGAACCGGCTTGGAGCAAACATACGGATAGACAGAAATACCGCGGTTATAACCGGCGTAAAAAAATTGACCGGCGCAAACATAATGGCTACGGATTTAAGAGCGAGCGCCGCGCTTGTTCTCGCGGGGTTGACGGCTGCCGGTAAAACGGAATTATTGAGAATTTATCATATTGACAGAGGTTATGAAAATATTGAAAAAAAATTTGCCGGCATAGGCGCGGATATTAAAAGGATAAAATCAGATTTGTTATGAAGAATAATTTTTTGAAACTCCGCAGAGATTTAAAAAACATATATTCAAATGCGTTAAAAGATTCGTCCGCCGACGCCGCATTGGGAAAAAACATTTCATTAAAAAACAATATTCTGAAAATTCAGAATAAAACGTATGCCTTGGAAAAATTTGAAAATATATACGTTATAGGTTTCGGCAAGGCGAGCTCGACTATGGCAAAACCCCTTGAAAATCTTCTTGGAAACAGAATTTCAGGCGGGTTGATAATAACGAAATACGGTCATAGCGAAAAATTAAAAAAAATCAAAAGCGTTGAAGCGGGGCATCCGGTTCCGGATGAGAACGGCGTAAAATATTCTTTAGAGTTAATAGATTTTTTGAAAAAAGTCACTCGGCAAGATTTGGTTATTTGTCTTGTTTCAGGCGGCGGTTCCGCTTTGCTGACGCTTCCCGAACCTCCAATTTCCCTTGAAGACAAGAGGGTTTTAACAAATCTTCTTTTGAATTGCGGGGCGGATATTAATGAGATTAATATTTTTAGAAAATTTATTTCAAAAGTGAAAGGCGGCAAATTACTGAATTATATTTATCCCGCCGCTTCGATTACTCTTATATGTTCGGATATTATAGGAAATCCGGTTGATATGATTGCAAGCGGGCCTACCGTCTACGGCGAAAGAATAACAAAAAGCGATATTATGCAAATCGTTGAAAAATACGGATTATCAGAGAGAATACCAAAAATGATAAAATCATTTTTAAAAAATCCGCCGCGTAATATTTCGGTCCAAACAAAAAATAAAATATCGCAGAACGATAATTTTGTAATATTGGATAATTATTACATTTTAAAAAAAGCGTCTGAATACGCCCGAAGATTAGGATATAAATCCTTGATTTTATCATCGGAAATTTCCGGCGATACCACTGAAAACGCTAAAACGCATTGCGCTATTTTAAATGAAGTATTCAAAACAGGCAATCCGGTTAAACCGCCATGTTGCATTATAAGCGGCGGAGAAACCACGGTAAAAATTAAAGGAAACGGTTTGGGAGGCAGAAATCAGGAATTTGTTCTTGTTTCTCTTATTGAAATGAATAAAAATGTTCTGGCTGTTATTGCTAGCATAGGAACTGATGGAACCGACGGTCCCACAAATGCCGCTGGCGCTTTATGCGATTCTGATTCGTATTCAAGATGTGAAAAAATGGGAATATCGCCTGAAATGTATTTGCAAAACAACGATTCGTATAATTTATTCAGACAACTAAATGATTTGATTATAACGGGACACACCGGCTCCAATTTAATGGATTTGAGAATTATTCTCGCGCAACAAAAGTATTGATTTTTTCGATATATTTTATAAAATATATCGAAAATGTTTTTATAAAAATTAAAAGGTATGAAGAAAATACAAATAACTATTCATTTTACAACGCTGGTTGACGTTAAAAATATTAAAAGCGGAGATACGATTGAAATTTCAGACGAAACAACGATGAGCGGATTGCTTTCAATATTAGGGATTATTGAACGACATCAAAAATACATTGTAATTATGAGAAACGGAGAAAAATCTAATTTATCCGCAAAGTTAAAAAATAATGATGAAATCAAATTATTTTTACCTGTAGGCGGAGGATGATTGCAATAAATAAAATTGATTTTATAAAACAATTAACGGAAAAAAACGAAAAAAAAATTACCGATTTGTTACAAAAGAAAACAATCGGCATTGCAGGATGCGGCGGGTTAGGTTCAAATGTCGCAGCCGCGCTGACAAGGATTGGAATCAAAAAACTTATTCTGATTGATTTTGATAAGGTTGTTTTATCGAATTTGAATAGACAATTTTTTTTTATTGATGATATTGGAAAAGATAAAGTCGATGCGCTTAGTGAAAATCTTTTAAAAATAAATCCATATATAGAAATTGAAAAACATAATTTAAAATTAACGGAAAAAAATATAACTGAATGTCTTCTAAATTCGGATATTATTGTTGAAGCGTTTGATGAAGCTCAAGAAAAATCAATGATAATAAATGCCTTTTTAGAAAAAAAAGAATTTTCTGAAAAATATTTAATATGCGCGTCGGGTTTAGCCGGATACGATTCGTCAAACATAATTCAAACAATTAAATTTAATGAAAGAATATTTATCGCCGGAGATTTTACAAGTCAAGCTTGCGAAAAAGGAGTGATGGCGCCGAGGGTATGGATTGCGGCGTCGCATCAGGCAAATATGATTGTAAGGATTATCGCTGGAATAAAAAACGTTTAAATTTTTTTTATGCGGGGAAAGTATGAGAATTAAAGATTTTGTATTTGCGCGGAAAGTATCTGAAGCGTATTCGCATTTAAAAGAAAATGGCGAATCCGCTTATTTATTAGCTGGCGGCACATCGACTTTTTTTGTAAAATCAAAAACGCAAAAAGTCGCAATAGATATCAGCCGCCTTCCAATTAAGGGTATTTCAAAAAAAAGAAAAACATTTAAAATCGGGGCTCTTACAACTATTGATGAAATATTAAATTATAAGGAAAGCGGCTGGGTTTTAAATAAAGTCGCATTGCGCTTTGTGAATCAACAGATGAGAAATATATCGACAATAGGCGGAAATATTTCAAGAGTTTTTTACTGGTCTGATTTCCCGGTAGTTTTACTTGCTCTTGACGGAAAATTGAAAATCACAGATTCTAAAACAAGAAATGTAAATATTTCAGAAACTTTTAAAACTATGTCCGCTCACAAAGACGCTTTTAAAAATTCAATACTCGAATTTATTGAAATTCCTCAATTAGTATCAGATATGGGATTCGGATATTCTAAAGAAAGAAGAACTTCAGGCGCATTTAGTTCTGCAACTACTGCGGCATTTGTTAAAATTAATAAAGGGATGATAAAAGATGCGAGGTTAGCGCTTGGCGCAGTTGTTCCTTTTCCGGTTCGGCTGTTCGATATTGAAAAAGAATTAATGGGAAAACAAGCTGATATTTCTACTGTTGAAAAAATTAATTATGACAGTTTAGATAAAATAAAATTTGTTCCGCGAGAAAATATGACGCTTGATTATTGCAGGCATTTAATCAAAGTAAAAATTAAAGATGTTATTTGCGAAGCGTTAAATCAAGCTATTGGAGGCGGCAAATGAAAAAAATATCGTTTTTATTAAACGGCGAAAAAAAGGAATTTGAAATTGATCCAAATGAAAGATTGCTTGGACTACTACGTAGAAACGGATATAAAGGCACAAAATACGGATGTCTTGAAGGAGCGTGCGGAACCTGTACTGTAATAATGGACGGCAAAGCTGTAGATTCCTGTATGGTATTTGCTTTTCAAGCCGAAGGCAGAGAAATTACAACGATTGAAAGTTTAGATAAAGAAAACGAACCGCATGAAATACAGAAAGCATTAATTGAAGAAGGCGCGGTTCAATGCGGATATTGTACTCCGGGAATTGTTCTTTCAGCCAAAGCTATGTTTGACGAAAATCCAACGCCCGACGATGAAACAATAAAAATTCAAATGGATGGAAATTTTTGCAGATGTACGGGTTATGAAAAAATTTGGTCTGCGATGAAAAAAATTTCCGCAAAGCATAGAGGAGACAAAAAATAATGAAATCTGTAGAAAAAATGAAAGTCGTAAATAAATCTGTAAAAAAAATCGATGCCCTCGCTTTATCTCAAGGCAAACATTTATTTACAGGCGATTTAACGCCTCCAAACGCTTTATATATAAAAATGTTGTGGAGTCCGCATCCGCACGCAAAAATAAAATCAATAGATTTAAGCGACGCAGAGAAAATGCCGGGAGTGAAATGCGTTTTATATCACGGCAATGTTCCGCGTATTCCGCATTGCACTGCGGGTCAGGGATATCCTGAACCTTCGCCTTATGATACTTTTATGTTTGATACAAAAGTAAGATTTGTCGGAGATAGAGTTGCGGCGGTTGCCGCTGAAACAGCCGAACAAGCGATAGACGCATTAGACGCTATCAAAGTAGAATATGAATTGCTTACGCCGGTATTTGATTATGACGAAGCGCTGAAAGAAGGCGCTCCGATAATTCACGATGAAAAAGACGCTTTCGTTCCAATACCAATTCCTTTTGAGCCGCAAAAAAATATTGTCGCAAAAGTTGGAATGAAAGTCGGCGATTTTGAAAAAGGTATGAATGAAGCTGATTATACATTTGAACAAACTTTTGAAACGTCTTACGCTCAGCATTGTCCTATGGAAGGATATATTTCATGGGCGCAGCTTGACCCTTACGGGCGTATAATTATAACAACCAGCACGCAGGTTCCGTTTCATACTCGAAGAATCGTAGCCAGAACTCTGGATATTCCGGTTCAAAAACTCAGAGTAATAAAACCGCGTATCGGCGGCGGTTTTGGATGCAAACAGGAAATGCTTCTTGAGGATGTTGTAGCTATGGTTACGCTCAGAACAAAGCGACCGGCGTTTTGGGCGTTAACGCGCGATGAAGTTTTTCGAAGCGGCAGAACCCGCCATCCTATGCGAATCAAGGTTCAATTCGGAGTTAAAAAAAACGGCGATCTTTCTGCGCTTGGATTAGATATAATAAATAATACCGGCGCGTATGGCGGTCATGGTCTAACTGTTATGAGCTGCGCTGGCAGTCGCGTGATACCTCTTTATCATGTTGAAAATATTAATTTTGACGCAAAATCAATTTATACTAATTTGCCAGTTTGCGGCGCATACAGAGGGTTTGGCGCAACGCAGGCGTATTTTGCCGTTGAATCAATGTTGGATGTTATGGCGGAAAAAATAAATATGGATCCGCTTGAATTCAGAAAACGCATACATATCTTAACTGGAGAAAGTCATCCGGCTTTTGAAGCTCTCGGCGAAGGTAAACCCGGAACGCCTATGAACATCGGAAGCTGTTCTTTAGACGAATGCATTAATAAAGGCGCAAATGAAATCGGCTGGAATAAAAGAACGCCGCATACCGCAAAATCTGGCAGATACAGACGCGGTTTAGGAATGAGCATTCACATGCAGGGTTCGAGCGTTCCTGAAATAGATATGGGCGCGGCTTCAATAAAAATGAACGACGACGGTTCGTTTAATCTGCTTGTAGGCGCGACTGACCTTGGCACTGGAAGCGATACTGTTCTTGCTCAAATTGCCGCTGAAGAACTTGAAACAACGGTTGATAAATTTATTGTTTATTCGTCGGATACGGATATGACGCCGTTCGATGTTGGCGCTTACGCTTCGAGCACAACATATTTGTCAGGCGAAGCTGTCCGTAAAACTGCGGAAAAAGTAAAAAAACAAATTTTAAAAGTAGGCGCTGAACTGCTTCATAAAAAAATTGAAGAAGTTGACGTTTGCGACGCTCATGTTGTTGCGCTTGACGGTTCTTCCAAAGTTTCATATCAGGATATTGCTTTATATTCGCTTTATGAAAACAATCAGTTTCAGATTGCCGCAATAGATTCGCATATAACGCATAAATCGCCGCCGCCTTTTGCCGCGCATTTTGTAGAGATTGAAGTTGATACGGAGACAGGAAAAATAAAGGTTTTAAAATATGTGGCGGCTGTTGACTGTGGCACTGCAATTAATCCGCAGTTATGCGAAGGGCAGACTGAAGGAGCTTTGCTTAACGGTATTAGTTATGCGCTGACCGAAGAATACAGATTTGACGCTAACGGCAGAATGACAAATCCTTCTTTTTCTTCTTATAATATTTTTTCTATGCGCGATAAGCCGGAAATAAAATCTATTATTGTTCCGAGTTATGAAGAAACAGGACCTTTTGGCGCAAAAAGCGTATCAGAGATTTCAATTAACGGAGCTATGCCAGCGATAGCGAATGCCCTATATAACGCAACGGGCGCAAGAATTTATAAAGCTCCTTTTACGCAGGAAAGAGTTTGGCGCGCTATTCAAGAAACGAAGAAATAATTAAATTCAGAATTGTAATATCAAAAATATTCCCGCTTTTCAGCGGGAATATTTTTGATAAATGGAACTTTTCCGGTTGGCTCCGGCGTAAGATTATTAACCATAAAAATGTCTAAGCATTTTTATTATTAATTTTTTGCTATATAATTTGCGAGAAGGTCGCCGACTTGAGAAGTTCCCATTCCCATTTTGCCGGCAGACATACTTTTTAAATCTTTTTTCACCGCGATTTTCACGGCGTTTTCTATAGCGTTAGCCATTTTATCTTCTCCGAGAATTTCCCACATCATTTGAGCGGCTAATATTGCGGCCATCGGATTGATAACGTTTTTCCCCGTATATTTTGGAGCCGACCCGCCGATAGGTTCAAACATTGAAACGCCTTCGGGATTAATATTTCCGCCCGCCGCGATTCCCATTCCGCCTTGAGTCATAGCGCCCAAATCAGTTATAATATCGCCGAACATATTTCCGGTTACAATAACGTCGAACCATTCCGGATTTTTTACCATCCACATACAGGTTGCGTCCACGTGATAATAATCGCGTTTTATATCTTTGTAGTCTTTGCCGCCCATTTCGTGGAATGCGCGTTCCCACAAATCATAGACAAAAGTGAGGACGTTAGTTTTTCCGCATAGCGCTAGCGTTTTCTTTTTATTGCGTTTTCTCGTATAATCAAAAGCAAATTTCAAACATCTGTCAACCTGAAATCTGTTATAAACCATTGATTGAACCGCGACTTCATTTTTAGAACCTTTCATTGAAATTCCGCCGGTTCCGGTATATAACCCGCCGCTATTTTCGCGAACAACCACGTAATCAATGTGTTCCGACCCCTTATCTTTCAAAGGACACTCGACGCCGTCGTATAATTTTATAGGTCTTAAATTTATATACTGGTCGAGCTCAAATCTTAACTTCAATAATATTCCTTTTTCGAGTATTCCGGGTTTTACGTCCGGATGACCAATGGCGCCTAAGAAAATGGCGTCGAATTTTTTCAATTCTTCAATTGCGGAATCGGGCAGAGTCTCGCCTGTTTTCATATAACGTTCTCCGCCGAAATCAAAAGTCTGCGTTTCAAATTTAACGTTGAATTTTTGAGCCGCAGCGGTCATAACTTTGATTCCTTCGTTCACAACTTCCGGGCCCGTTCCGTCGCCGGGCAATACCGCTATTTTATACATTTTATAATCCTCCTGATAAATTTATTTAGAATTTATTGTTTGTCTTTTTTAATTTTTTCCAAAAGGTTCAAACCGTTGAAAATGGCTTTTCTGTTAGCTTTGCGAGTATCGTCGTGAATCGCGCGGCAGACAATTTTCAAATCGCTTTTCGGTTCAAACAATTGTATTTCAGTCATAGCTTTCGCCTGAGAACCTTTATCTTCGTCTATTGCGGTTTGTTTATAGTGTATCAGTTTAATTTCAATTCCGGATTTATTGAGCAATGAAATAATCGCTTCAATAGGTCCTTTGCCTTCGGATAATCCTTCGATTTTTTTTCCGTTAAAATCAATAGAAATGTTATATTTTCCAAAATCCTCGTTGAATTCGATTTCTTCGAATTTAACAAGTTGGTAAGGTCCGGATACGTTTATTATTTCCTCAAAATAAATTTTTACCATATCGTCTTTAGAAAGCTCGCCTACTTTTTCAGCTTTCTGTTTCATCATCGGCTGCAAGTAAAAAGCCTCTTCCATAGTGATTGGATAGCCGAGGGCGTTTATTATTTCATAAATCGCGGTTTTTCCGGACTGACTCGTAAAACCGATAAATTCTCCTTCCCTGCCGATAAGTTCGGGCTGTATAGGTCTATAAGCGCCTTTTTTCATATTTTTAGTTTTAGCGCTTCCGTCCTGATGAATTCCGCTTCTATGAGCTAAAGCGTCGTCTCCAATTAAAGGCATTTTATCGTGGATTTTTACGTCGGCCATTTCAGAAATAAGTATTGCGGTTTCATAAATTTTTGAAAAATTTATTGGAACCTCGACTCCGGAATTCAATAAAGCGACAGCCACTTCGTATAAATTAGTGTTTCCGGCTCTTTCGCCCAAACCGTTTAAACTGCATTCAAGCTGACAAGCTCCGCTGAAAAAACTTTCAACTGTAGTCGCCGTAGCCATACCTAAATCATTATGGCAGTGAACCGCCACAGTTACAGAATCAGGAAGCGATTCAACGACTTTTTTTACCATATTCAAAAACACAAACGGTCTCACTCGTTCAACCGTGTTCGGCAAGTTGATAATGGAAGCTCCGGCTTCAATTATTTCCAAAAATGATTCAATAACAAAATCAAGGTTTTCGGCGCAATCTCCGAAATGTTCCGCGCTGAATTGAATTTCGCCTTTATCGCCAAATAAAGATTTTCCGTATCTTACGGCTTCAACCGCGATTTTTCTAACTTCTTTAGGTTCTTTTTGAATAACATATTTCATATTGAACGGACTAAAAGCTATAAAAGTATGGATTCTGGGTTTTGCCGCGAACTTAACGGATTCATAAACTTTTTTTATATCGTATTCCATAGCCCGGGCAAGTCCGGAAACAACTACGTTTGGAGAAGCTATTTGCGCAAGATGTTTGCAAGCTTCAAAATCCATATCGCTTGCGCCGGAAAATCCCGCTTCGATTCCTTGAATGCCAAGTTCAATTAATTTATTAAATATAATCTCTTTTTCTTTCAAATTCCAGGGTTTTTTCAACGCCTGATTTCCGTCGCGCAAAGTAACGTCGTAAAAAAACGGAATATTTTTTTTCATTATAAATCTTTCCTCTTTTTTTATATTGAAATTTAATAAATTAATAGTATTATAATTGAATATTAATAATTTTCAAGGAATTTTTTTCGGAGAGAAATTTATGTATAAAAAAATTATAATAGCTACTGACGGAGCGGAGCAAAGCGGTTCCGCGGTTGTAGAAGCGATTAATATCGCGGCAAAATCAGATTCGCAAATTTATCTGCTTCATATTTTAAAAATAATGGTTGGAGTTGACGGCGTCGGCGGATGCTCGAATCTTACGTTGATGCAGAAACTTGAAGAATCGGCAAAAAAATATATGGAAATGTTTAAAGGACTGGCGGCGGCGGACGGAGCGCTGAAATGCGAAACGGTAATAAGACACGGCGTTGATTTCTATACGGCGATAATAGATGAAATAAATAAAAAAGGCGCGGATTTAATTATGATGGGCAGAAAAAATCCTGCGCATCCTTTAAAAAGATTCTTATTTGGAAGCGTAACGGGAAAAATTTTAAAAAAATCTCCCTGCGATATTCTGATTGTTCCGCTTGCTTCTCTGGTTCAATGGGACAAATTATTATTTCCGGTAATAGACGACAAAAACGACGATGCTCTCGCAGATAAAATATTATGTCTTGCAAAACAGAATAACAGTAAAATCTTTTTAAACGGAATCTATTCTCAAGAACAATTTAAATCCGCCGCGGAAAACAAACTGAATAAGCTTTCGGAACAATTTAAAAAAAACGGTCTTTCGGTAGAATCGGGATTAGTTCAAGGCGAACCATCCGAATTAATTAACCGATGCGCTCTTGAAAATAACGCCGATATTATTGTTATGAATCGAACTATGGAAAAATCATTTAAAACTTTGTTTTACGGTTCATTTACGGAACGGGTTATTGAAAATTCGATATGTTCGATTTTGATACTTGTATGAAATATTAAAAATTATGTTAGACGCAATAGCCCTTAAAATAATATTTTAAAAAATTAAAAGTTATGATATAATATTTAATTGTATCGAGGAAAAAATAACACGATATTTTTTCTAAGGGCGAAAAAAAGTAAAAAAAAGAGAAAAAAAGGGACTGTGAGAAGGATAGTTTATAATTTTAAAAACCTCAAAAACTAAAATCTCCTTCAAATAAGGCGAGCATTTTTTTACATATTGAAAAATTGATTAAAACCAATATTTTTCATTGTTTTAAACAATTTTTCAAAATCCAATTGCAAGTTTTTTGGTTAAATTGATTTTGCATTATTCGCGTAGATTCGCGTAGATTCGCGGGAAAATTTTTCCCCGCGAATTGTCGCGAATCCCCGCGAATAAAGAATAACGCAAAAATAAAATTCATAATAGAAATCTAAATTAATTTTATTCGGTTAGAAAATAAATAAATTATCAGGAGTTTTATAGATTATGTCATTTAACATAGATTCGCTATATTCATCAAATTTGCGGTTAAATCTTACCGCTCGCGTCTATTCGATTCTAATCAAGATTCTTATAAAATCGTTGACCTCCAAAGCGATCGATCCGCCAAAAAAACTTCGATACTAATAATTATTCTATTTCTAAAACGCTATTTATATTTTTTGAATCTTTGACTTTTAACCCGTTTCGGTTCATATTAAAAAATTCTATATTTTTATTAATTTCAAGATAGCGTTCAAATTCAAACATATAGTTTTTCAGATTATGCAACGTATATACGCCGCGCGATTTTATCGCTGATTTTTCAATTATCAGCCGGTAATAATCGGTTTCAATTGAATCATATTTATTGAGTTTTTTATACAATGAATCGTAATAATAACTATGTTTCGAATATGTCAAACCGTTCGTAAATCCGAAATCCTGTCCCGTAAAAACTATTTTTTCAAATCCGAGTCTTATAAGAAAATCAAGCGCGTAAATAGAAACAGACGCTCCGCCACCAAGCTCGCTGTTAAAATCGCAATCCAACTCGTTTTTTAATTCGTCGAGTACCGGATGATTAGTCGAAATGAAATAATACTTCCCGCCCGTATATCTTTCGATAATCTTGTAAAAAGAATAAGGGGAAAAGATTAAAATTGTTTCTCCATAATCGCCGTTCTGAAAAAATTTCAGGCAATGTTCCTGCGGATCCACGCTTATTGTAAAATCAGGTTTAATTCCTTTTTTTTCCATTATGGGCAGCGCCGCGTCCACCGCTATTATCGTTAATATATCTTTATGTTTTTTTATATCTTCAATATAATCGTCGACCGACGGTCCCGCGCCTATTAACGCTCCGATTTTTTTTAACGGATTTTTCTTTAATTGTATTATTCCGTTATTTTTATTTATGAATTTCTTATTTTGCTCAACGTTTTTCTCTATTAAATCTTTGAATTTATCTTTATAATTTTTTTTCGTCGAAAGACCCTCGAAAAATTCCGCTAAAACTTCAAACTCCGGTTTTAACATTCGGATCGCTTTAATCAAATTTTGCGGAACGATAATTTTATATTCTTCTCTGTTAAAATCAAGCCGGAATAATGAACTTTGAAGCTGTCTTATTGATTCCCCGAATATAAAAGATATATCGTATTCTCTTAAAAAACTTATGTCGAACTTTTCAATAATCTGTTTAAAAAGTTCAGGAAACAAAACGATATAGACGGCTCGGAAATTTTTCGATTGTTTTAATGCTCCGAACGCCGCGGTTTCATAACCTCCGAGAAATTCGGCGAATACGGGCGACAATCCGCAATTTTTTTTTAGTTCCGCGCCTATAATCCTTTCCATTTCCTTTTCAGGATTTATGCGGCTGTTCAAATATATTTTTTCAGCCGGATTATCCGGAGCGCTAAAATATACGTTTGGAACCAAGCCGATTTTAGAACCCTCTATTGAAAAAAAAGAAACGCCGTATTTACTCGTATTTAAAAAATCAAAAAAATCTTTGTGTCTGTCCCGCAAATAATTATTATTATTAATTTTAATTTCGGTCATTTGACGTTCAAAAATTATTAATAGTGAATTTTCGTTACTATTCAGCTACATTTTTAAACCGTTAAAACGGTTTTTTATATAGACCTGAATAGTAACAAAATTTCTTTGAAAATAAGTTTCCAAAATTTAGATATATTATTTATTCAGCGCGGTTATATCGCTATTTCATAAAATTCTTTTCGTATAGATTCGGTCAGATTAGAGGTTTTATTTTTTTCTATTAAAAGCAAATCCTCGATTCGTATCCCGAATTTTCCCGGCAAATAAACGCCCGGCTCTATAGTTATAATATTGCCCGCTTTTAACGTATCCGAGTTTAATCTCGAAATCGCCGGTTTTTCGTGAATCTCAATTCCTACCCCGTGTCCGGTTCTATGAAGATAATATTTATCGAGTTTATGTTTTGCAAAAACGGATAAGACAAATTTTTCAATTTCGCTTATTTCTTTCCCTTCTACGCTCATTTCTATCGCGAGTTTTTGAGCCGACAACGCAAGCCCGTAAATCTTTTTAAAATACGGCGAACATTTGCCTACATAATAAGCCCTTGATAAATCCGAGCAATATCCTTCATATCTTGAACCGCAGTCTATTTGTATAATATCGTTTTGTTTTAAAATGGAATTATGTATCGGATGCCCGTGCGGATATACGGTTCTTTTTCCAAATAAAACTATCGTGTCAAAAGATATGTCTTCAGCTCCGTTTTTTATTATTTGATAATCAAGTTCTATCTTCAAATCTATTTCGGAAATTCCGGGTTTAATTATTTTTTTTGCTATTCCAATAGCTTTGGCCAATATCCTGACTGATTCCCTGATTTTATCTATTTCTTCCCGAGATTTTATAGCCCTGTATTCTTGAAAATCCGTTCCGCTCAATTCTATTCTCGCGGTTCCGAAAAATTTTATTAATGACTCGTAAAAATTATAACTGATGTAGTTTTTTGAAACTATTATTTTTTTCCCGGCAGTCAGCGTATTTACGGTTTCAAATACGGTTTTATTGATTTTTACCACTTTCAAATGCCCGATATATTTGCCGGCTTCTTCAACATATCTGCCGTCGGTTAAATAATATTTTTTTGATTCGGATAAAAGAAGAAACGCATTCGACGCTCTGTATCCGGAATAATAAAAACAATCCGGCAGCGATGAAATGAATAAAAAATTGTTTTTTAAATCAAAATTCGATTTTAACGAATTTAATCTGTAAGAAAAAATATTCATTTTGTAGTAGATAGATAAACAGCGTCTATCGCAAGCAAATATGATTTGTATCCGAACCCTGAAATTTGTCCAAGGCAGGCGCCGGTGGTCAAACATTTTTTTCTGAATTCTTCCGCGCGCGAATGCAGATTTGACAAATGAACTTCTATTGATTTTACGGAAACGCTTTTTAAAGCGTCGTATATCGCAACGCTCGTATGAGTATATGCCCCCGGATTGATTATTATAAAATCCGCAGAGTTATTCAATGAATGTATTTTATTTATAATTTCGCCTTCTATGTTGCTTTGAAAAAATTCCACTACATAACCGTATTTTCCGGCATATTCAATTATTTCATTATTAATTCTCTCAAGCGTCAAATCGCCGTATATTTCCGGCTCCCTCGCGCCGAGCATATTTAAGTTTGGTCCGTTTATTATTGATATTTTCATTTAATTTTTTTAACTGTAACTGCTTACTATATTTCCTTTCATCAAATCTTTCGGCCTGTTCTCTACTACGGGCTGATTTCCGCGCATCGCCGGAGGCGGAGTCCTTCCCGGTTCTTTGCTCAACGAAGCATTTACGCTTTCTATTATTTTTTTCGATTGATAAACCGCGTTTTTCGAACTTGTTTGAGTGGTTTTCGCAACATAATCTTCTATAATATTATCAATATATACCGGCATATTAACACCTCTTTTATAATTGACTAATATGGTTTAACCCAAAATCTTCGCTCGTAGATTTTGGGTTTTTAGAAGTTTTAATAAATAAACTACAATGTTTTGAAAAACTTCGCCACGCCCGGAAAATGCCCTATTGCATTTTCTAAGTTTAAGATTAATATAATATATATCAAAAAAATTTCAACCTAATAGTTTTGAAATTTTTACAAATTTATACAAACCCGCGCAAATCTTTGGAACGTCCTCGCTATTCTTTGCCGTTTTTTTTCAATAATACAGCTAATCCGAATTTCTCAAACTCAAATGTTTTTATCGTTGAAAAATATTGATTCTCGTTGAATATAAGATTTTGAAACTCGGGTTTTTCCAGCCATTTGACTTTTTTCATATTCGGAATATTAATTATATCATACGGATACCGCGCATTAATTAAATACGGGATAATAAAATATTTGACTTTGTTTTTTTCAAGATAATTTATAACGTCGCTTATAACAGTAGCTTCTTCATTTAAAAATTCCCTGTTTATTATCCTGTTTCGCTTTACGCCTTTTACATAACAGTAAAAATCAGTAGGTTCGCATACCATCGGCGCGAATAAATTTTCCGGGTCTTCGATATTTTTTTTTATATAATCAAATAACGAATCGTAAGGAAAATACGAATTTGCGATTCCTATATTTGCTCCCTGATTGCTCCAAAAAATCTTTAGAGGCGCGTATTTTTCCACGATAGAATATGAAAGAAGATATAACGCTATCAATATTGATAGTAAAATTTTTAGAGTTCGATATTTTATTGCTTGAAAAATCTTATAAACCGCGATCGATAAAATCAAAACTAAAGCTGGATACGCCGGAACCAAATGTCTTACCGAATGAGAATGAGCGAGCGTAAAAACCGTAAAATATATTCCGAACCATAATATTCCAAGCGTTCCCGTTTTTAAAAAATTTTTCGATTTTTTAGAGAACATAAGACTTATTATTCCGCAGCCGGCTAAAATCAAAACTAAAACCGTTACCGACGATTGCATAGAAGGGAAATACGGATGCATTGGTTTTACATATCTAAAAATATAAGCCGCGTTCCATAACCGTTCGACTACCGCTCCCGGCATTATTCCTGAATTTAATTTCACGATTGCGACAGAAGGAATTAAAACGCCAAGCGATGATATTATAAAAAAAATAAATCCCTTTATCTCCGTCATATAAAATTCTTTGCCGGATTTCCGGTTCATAATTATCATAAACAACGAATAGAATAATAAAACCGCATAAATTACGGCAAACGAACTTCTATATAAATTTCCGGCAATTGCGAATATCGCGCTTATCAGCAGATATTTAAAATTTAAAGAATCAGCCCATATCTGATAATAATATATTATCGCGGTCGCTAAAAAAATTTCTCCCGCAGATAAATATGTCACATGCGAAAAATAATATATCAAGGGAATAAAAAGATAAATCAATACGCCGCAAAACGAAACATACTTGTCTTTAAAATTATATTCGATAATTTTATAAATATACGCTCCGCCGAGCATAACAAGAAACAGCTGTAGAGAATTTGCCTGCGCCGTTCCGGTTCCGAATATTCCATACCATATTAAAAACGGAACTTTGCTCATCGTCGGATATTGAAATATATGATTTTTATAAGATCCTAAATTATCATAAAATCCCATCTTTAACAATAATCCGCTCGTTATGACTAAAATTATCAATACCGCCGCAAAAATATAATAATACGATTTTGACTCTACTGTTAAAATATTGGCGTTGAATATTTTTTTTCTTAATATATAAATTATTACCGCTAACCCGATAAATAATTTCACGGCTATCCCGTAATCAATTCCCATTTTGCTTAAAACTATATTGGCCCGGTCTATCATTGGACATACTGCAAAACTATGATAAAATTGGTCGCCTACGCTTTGCACCGGCAAATAAAACACAGGATAATAATTTGCGGCGAATGATATTAAAAATGCCGCCGATAAAAAAAACATATCGGTTTTGTCGAATTGATTAACGCCGGTCTTAATTTCTCCGCAACTGTAATCGCTCTTTAAAAAATTTTTAAAAAAAATCGTTAATGAGAATAAAATCGCTATTAGATATAAATTCAAAGCAAAATAAAAACATATGTTATCGGTTTTAGCGTCGAATATAAACCACGCCGGATATATGAGCAGACAAAATACAAATATGCAAAAATATCCGGTTATAAAATTTCTGAGCCATAAATCTTTTTTCAATTATCAATCTCTCCCGTTTTAATTTAAAATTTTACTGAACCGTCGTTACTATTCAGTTTTAAATATAAAAAGTCAAACTGTTTTGTTACTATTCGGCTGATGTAATAAAACCGTTTTAACGGTTTTTAAAAATGTATCTGAAACAAGTATTCTATGCTGTCGGAAAAAATTTTCAAAATCCTTAAGCAGTTTTCGGGTTAAAACGATACATTAGTCTTGAATATGCCCCGTCGCTCTTAATAATTTAATTTTTAACCGCGTCCCTCCCTGAAATTTTCCTATTGAACCGTCTGAACGCAGAACCCTGTGGCACGGAAATATAACCGGAAACGGATTTTTAGACATTGCGTTTCCAACCGCCCTCGAGGCATTCTTGTATCCGGCGGATTCGCCGAGCTTTTTATATGTTATTGTCCCGTCCTTGTCCGCGTATTTTAATAACTCTATCAATATTTTTTTTTCAAATTTTGTTAGTCCGGTAAAATCAAATAATCTTAAATCTATTTTAATATTTTTTCCGGACAATGCTAAATCTATATATTTTTTTATTATGTTTATTTCGCGGCGGTTAGAATTTATTAATTCTTTTTCTGTTTTTTTTTCATCGTTGGATTTTTCGTCTACGCAAAAAGTCCCCGGCAAATAAATCCTCGTTAATACCGTTTTTTTTTCCTTGAGAGTGAAAGTTAGTTTTATCGTTCCGATTTTTTCTTTCAAAAAAAAATGAAATTCTTTATTCATTTTTCCCGCAGCATTTTTTATATTTTTTTCCGCTGCCGCAAGGACAATCGTCGTTCCTGCCGATTTTTATTATTTCTACTTTTTTCCCCGTCTGGCGTTGGCCTCCCGCAGTCTGTCTTGAACCTCTGTTTCCTTGACCGCTCTTATCTCCGGCTAAAAAAGCTTGAGATTCGGAATGTTTAAATTCCGATATGTTGTAATTTGAAGAAATTTCTCCAACCGGCTGCGCCGCGGTTTTAATTTTGAAAAAATATTCCACTATGCATTCCTTAACGTTGCGTATCATCACTGTGAACATTTTCATACTCTGATTTTTATAAGCCACAACCGGATCCTTTGAAGCCCAACCCTGCAAATGAATTCCTTCTTTCAAATAATCCAGATTATGCAAATGGTCTTTCCAGTTATTGTCTATAATATTTATCATAACCATTCGTAGTATATGCGTTCTATGAATCTCCGGAATATCGTTTAATTTTGATAAAAACGAATTTTTTGATTCATCGCACAGAAAATCGTATAGCGTTTCCTGAGCCGTTTTCTCAAGAAGCGTCTGTTTTTGTTTTATTAAATCAATTGAAAAAACTTTGTAGTATTTATCTATAAGCCCGTCTATATCCCAATCGTCCGAACTCGTTTTTTCGGGACAGTATTCCCAAACGAAATTTTCTACGACTTCGTAAATAATTTCAATAAAAAATTCCGACAGATTATCGTCGCTCAGCATTTTATTCCGCTCTTTATAAATGATATCCCGCTGAGTGTTCATCACATTATCAAAATCGATTAGATGTTTTCTTATATCGAAATTATGAGCTTCCACTCGTTTTTGCGCTTTCTCTATCGCTTTAGAAATAAATGGATGCTCGATTTCCTGAGTATCGTCCATTCCTAATTTTTCCATTATGCCGGATATTCGTTCCGAACCGAACAGTCTCATCAAATCGTCCTCGAGCGCAACATAGAACGCCGTCTCCCCGGGATCTCCCTGCCTGCCAGAACGTCCGCGAAGCTGATTGTCTATTCTGCGCGCCTCGTGTCTTTCGGTTCCTATTACAAGCAGGCCTCCGATTTCGGCTATTCCCTGACCCAACATTATATCCGTTCCTCTTCCCGCCATATTTGTCGCGATGGTTATTGAATTTCTCTGACCCGCGCTCGCTATTATTTCCGCCTCGCGCTCGTGATATTTTGCGTTTAATACGTTGTGAACTATATTCAGTTTCGTTAGTAGCCTGCTTAGTAATTCCGATACCTCTATCGAAATCGTTCCGACAAGAATCGGTCTTCCGTTAGCATGCTCTTCTTTTATCAAATTAACTATCGCGTCGTATTTGCCTTTTTTAGTTCGATATATTTTATCTTCGTAATCTTTTCTTATCATTTGAAGATTCGGCGGTATTACAACTACGTCAAGTTTATATATTTCCCAGAACTCTTGAGCTTCAGTATCCGCCGTTCCGGTCATACCTGAAAGCTTTTTATACATTCGAAAATAATTTTGAAGAGTGATTGTGGCAAGCGTCTGAGATTCAAGTTTTACTTTTAAATTTTCTTTGGCTTCAATAGCTTGATGAAGCCCGTCCGACCATCTTCTTCCCGGCATCAATCTTCCGGTAAATTCGTCGACGATTAACACTTCGCCGTCTTTTACTATATAATCAACCTCTTTTTTAAAAAGATTATGTCCGCGCAGCATCTGATTTATATGATGGACTATCTGCATATTTTCTATAGAAAACAAATCAGGCATATTTAATAAATTCTCGCATTTTTTCGCGCCTGCGTCCGTCAGCGCGACGGCGCTCGCTTTTTCGTCCACCCAGTAATCTCCGGATTCTATTACTTCTTCGTTCTCCTCTTTCCTTTCCCCTTTGGTTAAATATGGGAATAATCTGTTTATCCTGTAATATTTTTCGGTCGTGTCTTCGGCGGAACCTGATATTATGAGCGGCGTTCGCGCTTCGTCAATCAAGATGGAATCCACTTCGTCTATAATCGCGTAATTATGCGCCCGCTGAACCTTTTGCTCGATTGATACCACCATATTATCGCGCAGATAATCAAATCCGAATTCTGTGTTTGTTCCGAATGTTATGTCTTTTGAGTAAGCTTCCTGTTTTTCAGTATGACTCATATCGTTCAAAATCAAACCCACGCTTCTGCCGAGATAATTATATATCTCGCCCATCCACACGCTGTCGCGTTTTGCAAGATATTCGTTCACCGTTACCATATGAACGCCTTTGTTCGACAACGAATTTAAATATACGGCGAGCGTTGCGACAAGAGTTTTTCCCTCGCCGGTTTTCATCTCCGAAATCTTTCCCTGATGCAATACGGCTCCGCCCATCATTTGAACGTCGAAATGTCTGAGTCCCAACCTCCTCATTGACGCTTCTCTGCATAAAGAAAACGCTTCGGGTAAAAGAATATCCAGCGCGTTTTCCTGATTTATTATTGATAAATATTTATTCCAGTCGGCTGTTAAATTTGTTTCGAGTTCCGTTTCGTCTGTTTCTATCCATTTTTCCAGACGGATTCTTAATCCCTCTACTAATTTTTCAAGTCTTTCATCCGTTACCGCGTTTAATACCACAAGACGCATTTTGCTTTTATCGTATTTCCGTTCAAGGTCTTTCCTGTTATCAAAAAATATTTTTCTGTATCGTTCTATATAATGTTCGACGGCAAAACTTTTTTTTGACTTCAATTCCTTATAAGCCGATATTATTTTAGCGTTGAAATTCTTTATATAATTGTCGCCGCAACCCGATTCGGCATACTTTTCAAATTCTCCGGTTTTTTCGGGAAAATCTTCCGTTTCATAATCAAGATATAATATCTCTGCCGCGCTTATAATATTTGTCAACGGAACTATTTTCTTTATGTCCCGCTCGTGTTTGCTTCCAAATATGGATTTAAATATTCCGCTTATAATATTTAACATTTTATATCATCCTTAATATTTCATTAAATAAATCTGAAAACTGATTTTTTTGAATTATGGTTATATGCTGAAATTCGCCGCTTAATTCGCTGTGGCGAGTCTGTTTTATAAAACCGTTTGGTATTATTAATATTCCGCGGGCGGCTTGATTTACGTTGATAATTTCTTTAAAATCAAATAACGCTATGTCGCCGGACGGATTATCCCACAATTTTATCGATATTATCGTTTTTTCATTGCCGCTCTTCCCGATAATTATTATTTCCGTATTCTTTTTATATTCGTATGAAAGAATCGTTATTCCAAATTTCCTTGATGCCTCCGACGCAAGATTCTGAAACGACGATTTGTCAAGATTCTTTAAAATACTTAGAATTTGCTCTATGCTTCTCGATGGAAAATTCCTTTTTAATAAATCTGAAACGTCGGCATACTGCGGATTTTGTTTATATATTTCTTTCCATAATCTAATCGCATCATTTTTTTTATTGGTAAAAAAATACGCTTTCGCGAGCAGATAATTCAATTCTAATTTTTTTTCATCTTCTTTTTTAAACCGGCTCAATCCAAACATTAGATGTTCTATCGCCGCCTCGTATTCTTCAGTTTCAAAAAAACAATTTGACAGAAGCGTTATCATATTAAACTGCAATTCTCCGCCTGATATATTCAATCCTTTCATTAAAATTTCTATCGCGTTTATATGATCTTTATTCCTTTTATGGACTTTTCCGAGTTCGTAATATATTTCGCTGTAATTCGGTTTTATAGATAATATTTTGTTGTATATCATTATAGCGTTCTTATATTCTTTCGATATATCCTTTATTTTCGCCATCCCGTAAAGCGCTGCCAAATTGTTTTTATCTATCCGTATTATTCTCTCGTATTCCGCATAACTTCTTTCATACTCTTTGTTTTTCATTAATATTTCGCAATACGAAAGATAAATGTTTATATTATTTGTATTCAGAGAATAATATGAAATAATTTTATTCAATTCATTAATATTATTTAATTTTATATAACAATAAAACAATCTGTCCGTTAACGCGGTTTCGTCGATAAGTTCAAGGTCGTCTTTTATATTTAACAATTTCTTAAATATCAGCGCGGCTTCGGCATAATTTTCAAGTTCCTGATTGCAGATTCCTATTTTAAACAAATAATCCGCATTATTGGTTTTTTGAAATAATTCATTGAACAATACGAGGGCTTCGCCGTATTTTCTTGATAAAAAAAGATTATTCGCCTCTTTGTATTTATTTCTGTTTTTTTTGGAGATTGTATAAAAAAATAAATATATAAATCCAAAAAAAAATATTAATGCGGCGGATATGTAAATATAATACTGATTCATTATTTTCTCTTAGTATCTTCTTATCAATAAATTTCTTTAAGATTTAATCTATTGTCTCGGTTTAACAAAACTCTAAATATTGCGCGACGGAATTTACATTTGTAAGTTTAACGCCCGAATTAATTCTTTTAATTAGTCCGGTTAAAACTTTGCCGGATCCGGTTTCGATAAATTCCGAAACGCCGTATTTATCAATCATCGTTTCTACCGATTGAATCCATTTTACCGGAGAACATAACTGTTTTACAAGCGCGGTTTTTATTGAATCGGAATCTTTTTTATGTTCAGACGCAGTCAAATTGCCGATTACAGGTATTTTCGGTTCGTTGAATTTTACCTTATCAAGCTCTCCGGCAAGTTTGTCCATTGCTTCTTTCATTAATCCGCTATGCCACGCTCCGCTGACCTTTAATTCAATGCACTTTCCCGTTCCGGAAGCTTTTACCGTTTCTATTACTTTTTTTACCGATTGCGTTTCGCCGGAAATAACTATCTGACCCGGCGAATTATATCCCGCAGGTCCTATTATCCCGCCGGAACTTTTCATATATTCGTCAAGTTTTTCCTCCGGAACTCCCATAATCGCCGCCATTGTTCCCGAACTTTTCTTTGCGCATTCGTCCATAAATTTAGCCCTATTTTCAAGCAATACCAATCCGTCTTCAAAAGAAAATACTCCGGCGGAATACAAAGCCCCGTATTCTCCAAGACTATGTCCGGCGGCTATATCGGGTTTAAAGCCGTTTGATTTTAAAACTTCGAATATTACCGAGCTTACTATATATATTGCAGGCTGCGTATTTATTGTGTCCTGTAATTCTTCATCGGTTCCTTCAAAACATAATTTCTTATAATCCTTTTTGTATATGCTCGCGTTTTGAGCCGAATCAAACATCTTCTTAGCTATATCGAATTTTTCAAAAAAATCTTTTCCCATTCCTTTAGTCTGCGAACCTTGACCGGGAAATATCGCGGCTTTTTTTGTCATTAGACCGCCTCCTAACTTTTTGTATGTTATATTAATTTTTTTCCGTTAATGTTTTTATAATGTAAATAACATCGAACCCCATGTGAAACCTCCCCCAAAAGCGACTATCATTATATTCGCTCCCTTTTTGACAAGACCTTTTTTTATAACCTCGTCTAACGCTATAGCTATCGTTGCGGCAGAAGTGTTTCCGTATTTTTGAATATTGATATAAACCTTATCTTCAGGAAGTTTAAGTCTTTTCCTGACAAATTCAAGTATCCTGATGTTCGCCTGATGAAATATTACCATATCAAGATCTTCCGAAGTCATACCATTTTTTTCAAGTATCTCTTCGGCTATCGAACTCATACTTTTTATCGCCACTTTAAATACCGCGTTTCCATCCATATATATATAATGCAGCCGTTTTTCTAAAGTCTCTTTCGAAGCCGGCAATCTTGAACCGCCGGCCGGAAGTTTAAGCAAATCTCCGTAACTGCCGTCGGCTTTTAAAATCGAATCCTTTATATAGCTTTTATCCGAACTCTTTTTCAAAACTGCCGCGCCCGCCCCGTCGCCGAATAATACGCACATACTTCTGTCTTCATAATCAGTTATTCTGCTTAATGTTTCCGCAGCTATAACAATCGCCGTATTTATCCGGTCGTTTCCGGTCATCATATCTTTCGCCGCTGTCAGCGCGTAAATGAATCCGGTGCAGGCTGCAGATAAATCAAAACAAGCCGCGTTAACCGCTTTAAGTTTCTGTTGAATTATGCAGGATGTGGAGGGGAACGACATATCGGGCGTTACAGTAGCCACTACTATTAAATCCAATTCATCAGCCGAAACTCCCGCCGAATCAAGCGCTCTAACCGCGGCGCTATATCCCAAATCCGAAGTGGCTTCGTCAGGCGCCGCTATATGTCTCTGCTCGATTCCTGTTCTTTGTATTATCCACTCGTTTGTCGTATCCACCATTTTCTCAAAATCGGAATTCGTAAGTATTTTCTCCGGAATATATGAACCGGTTCCGGCGATATATACTTTGTTTTTGTTTTTTTTCATTTCGTAATTCCTCTATTTTCAAATTTTATTGTTTTTATTTACGCTCTTATTTTCACTTTTTTTTCCATAAACTATTTATTATGAATTAATATCCATATAAAATCAAGAAATATTTTTGATAAGCGATAATTTGATAATTTAATGAGCACGCTCAGAAATTGTTCCAATAAATTCACGTGATTTTCAAATCATATTGTTTTATGAATTTCTTTCTCTGCGGACTCTGCGCCTCTGCGGTTAATATTTATTGCCGCAAAGACGCGGAGACACAGAGAATTCCAATTGATAATTATTAAAATATCTGAAATGTATTTATCCGGGTTGAAGAAATTATAAAAATCTCATCATAAACGAACGGTTAATATTTGCCTGCGCGAGCATAGAAACTGAAGCGTTATGCAGTATCTGATTTTTTGTGTATTTCATAAATTCAGACAACCCGAAGTCAGGGGAACGAATCTGATACCATATTGAAAAAA
>DAINAU010000030.1:0-31185 GCA_036733285.1 bacterium | reverse complement strand
ATTATTTGCTGACGCATACGGATTATAAAGGTTCGGTTGCAGGCGATAAAACATATTCTTCGGCAATCTCGGCTTCCAATTCAATTGTTTTAATGAACAATAACGCCGAAAAAGCGGATGTTGTAGGATTTTCAGGCGCTTCATTTGTTTATACGGAAGGTAGCTATGCGGTATTTCCTCCAGATAATCAATCAATAGAAAGAAAAGCTTTTTCCGGTTCCGACAGCGTTTCAATGATTACAGGAGCCGATAAAAATCTTGGAAACGGTTATGACAGCGAAAATAATTTTAATGATTTTATTATAAGAAACGTTTCTCAACCGCAAAATTCGAATTATACCGAACCGAATTATTCTTCGCCGGAAGATATAGATATTTTAACCGTGATTTCAGGTGATAAATCGGCAATATTATTCTGGAAAAAATCCGAAGCGTATGATTTTGAAAAATATAAAATATATTACAGTTTAAATAATTTTTCAAGTATTGAGTATGCGTCGTTATATTCCGAAATCAATACGGCAAACGACACAAGGTTTTTAATTGCCGGACTTGAAAATATTAAGACGTATTATTTTGCTATAACAGCCGTAGATAATGCCGGAAACGAGGATTTAATTCCGTCAGAAGTAGTTACGGCGTCGCCGCTTTCATCGTTAAAGGATGAAACCGGTCCGGCTGTTATTTCAAATTTGGAAGTTGTCGAGACTGGAGTCGTTTCAGCGGCATTTCAATGGAATTCGCCAGCCGACGCTGAAACCGGAAGACCTGAAAAATACGCATTGCGTTATTCGTTAATCCCGATTAATTCGTATTCTGATTTTTTAAGCGCTCAGTCTGATACGATGATTTCATTGAAAATTCCGATGAATCAGGAAGCCGTAGATTCCTATATTTTAACAAACCTCGCGCCTGACAATTTGTATTATGCGGCTATAGTTTCAATCGACATAAATGGAAACACATCCGGATTAAAAACATTTTCGTTTAAAACAATTAGCGGAAAAAGTTCTCATATAGTCATATCGGAGGTTGCAGTAGGAGCCGGAGACGCTTCAAAAGAATACATTGAATTATATAATCCCGGGCTGGTTTCAGTAGATTTGTCGAAGTATAAATTGAAAATCAGCGGCAACATAATTAATTTAACCTATAAAAATAATTTCATATACGGTTATGGATTTTATCTGATAACTACCGATAATTTTACCGAGTATGACGCTTGCTGGAGCGGAGCAAAACTTTCAGGCGGCGGGGGAAGTTCAATTCAGATACTGGATGAAAATCAAAATGCGGTTGACGCCGTAGCGTGGAGCGAGAACGGTTCAGGGCATAATGAATATAAAGAAGGAAATATAATAACCCTCGCATTTTCAACAAATCAATCCATAGAGAGAAAAGCAAAATATAATTCGACTTCAACTTCAATGACGAGCGGTTCCGATTCGGTTTCAGGAAACGCTTTTGACAGCGATGATAACGCCTTTGATTTTGTAGCGAATAATTCTGTTTCTTATCAAAACTCGGATTCTCAATATGAATATTCTTACGGAGCAATCGACAAAGACACTTTACCGCCTTCGGCGATAACAACTTTACAGACATTTGCTAATTTCGAAAACGGTTCGGTTTTGCTTATCTGGAAAAGGGTTAACGATTACGATCAATATTCGTCAAATAATAATGCGTATAATTTAATAAAATATTCCGTCGATGAGATTAAAGACGACACTGATTTCAAAAACGCGATTACCGCCGCAGGTTCTTTGAAAAACGCGTCTGACACATTGATGTGGTATTCGGTTAATAATCTTGAAGAAGGGAAATATTATTATTTCGCGGTAAAATCCTTTGACAGATTCGGGAATTATTCTCAAATGTCAAATGTTGTTCGGGCTTCCGCTTATGTAATGCCTCCGTATGTAAATTCAAATATTCAAAACAACCGAGAAGACGTTATGCCTTCGGAAAAACTGATTTTGACTTTTTCGAGTTTGATGGACACATTATCGGTTATAAATAATTTGAGTATTACTCCGGCCGCGGATTCGTCGTTTATCTGGACGGGAAATTGTTCGTTGACCGTAGTAGCTAAATGGCATTCCGGCAAACCGCATCAAATCAGATTAAAAGCAGGCAATATTTTTAACGCGTCTCGAACTGCAACTCTCGACGGCAATTTAAATTATGTTTGCGAAGGTTCGCCCCAGGATGATTTTGTTTTGAATTTTAAAACAATAGAGAATTTTTTGACGGTTCCGTCTTCGGAATTGTCTCTATACGACACGACAGTATATTACGTATTATTATCAAATGCCGAATATTATCTTAATTTGAATAAAGCAGACACTATTCGATTAAACGTTATAGGTTCTGACACAAACGATAGATGGACGATAACTTACGATCAGCCGGACACGGGATTTTTTATTAAAATATCAACTAATTTTTCAAAAGAGTTTTCCGCGGCTTCAAAAAAATATCTTATCGATTCGGCGGAAGCACTAAACAGAATAATAAAAATATCGGTTTATTCGACTGACGGAACTGAAATCCAAAACGCGGATTTGAATTTGAAATTTTATTATTCTGGAGTATCGTCTTCAAACAATAAAACCGGAATTTTTAAAAGCGTTAGTTCTGTTAATAGCGTTTATGATTTCAGAGAAATTATAAATCAAGAATTTTTTAATCCGCAGATTTCAGCCGGAGATTATGGCTTCGGAGAAAGATATATTTCTGCCGACGTTTATAAAACCGGTATTTACGCGGGCGCGGAAATTGCCGTTTATCCTGAATTCACAATTACATCCGAAACATTTGTTATGTATGATAACGCGGATTCAGTTGTTTGTTCGGCGGTTAAAATTAATGGAAATATTTCAGGCGACACTCTCGAGAAATTGATATTAAAATCATATTCGAGCATAACCAATAATAATGTCAATCTTTATTGTTATCAGGACAATGTTCCGTTAGGAATTTTTGACGGTTCGGATTCGCTTATATCGGTTTTTTCATCGTCTCCGGAAGACTCTAAAGAATACCGTTTGAATGCTAATATAGAATTTGATAAATCCATTCAATTATTGTTTGCGGGCGATTTTCAAAATATTGGAATCGGAAATACTTTTGAAATCTATATTGAAACAGGTTCGTTGATTTTATCAAATTCTTCAAACTCAAATTTAAATGATATTGTCAGATCCCGCAGGATAATAAGATTTACCGGATATTCTTCAGAAAACGATTTTGACACGGTTGTTATCAACGAGGTATGCGTTTCTCCGAGATCCAATTGGGCTTCTGTTAACTATAAGTATTCTGCGGATTCTATGCCGCAGCCCGCTCCGGAAAGCACTAATAATGAATATGTTGAAATTTATAATAAATCTGGAAAAATACTTAATCTTTCTGATTGGCGTTTATCCGCATATAAAACATCGGACAGCGATACTAATCTGGGAACCTTAAATTTTTACGGATTGAACTCGAATATTCATTTCAGCAAAGGCGGAAATATTTCAAGTTTTTATCCGGACGAATATCTTGTTATAGGCAAACCATTTTCATTTATTCAGAATATAAGATTGACGCTGTATAAAAACGAACAATTGATAGACGCCGTAAGTTTTGGGAATTTCGACGACGGCAATACCGGCGATAATGCTCCCGTTGGTTCTTCATCCGGACAAACCGACGAAGCGTTGAGCAGAAATTCCGAAGGGTTTGATTCGGATAACGACGCGCTGGATTTTGTCAAATCCGCCGGAACTCCGGGAATAGCTAATCTTATACTTCCGTTAAAACCCGAGATTACTTTCCCGACGTCAAACCCTGAATTTTATAATGTTTTCAATCCAATTCAGATTGAAGGAAACGCTGCTAATCTACCGGATGGAGTAAGAGTCTACGTTAATAACAATTATCTTGAAACAATAACTGTTTTAAACAGAAAATGGAAGGTTCAAATTTCAAGTTTGAACGGACTTCAGTTGAACGGAACGACAATTGCGAGTTTCGAGGCGTTTAAAGTAATAAATGGAATCGAATATGTCTCTTCGATTGATTCAATAACTCTTGTTACTTTCGCAGATACGCCTAATATTACATTGTTATCGCCCGTGGAAAGTATTATCGAAGGCAATCAAAACCAAAATCTTATTTTTGATATTTCGGGTTTAGCTGAATTGCAAAACGTATCGGTTAAGATTGACGGAATCGAAATTGAAAACACATATAATCAGAATAAAATATACGTTTCAAATTTTTTTGAATTGGGAACGAGCGATATAACCGTAACTGCAAAAGATATTTACGACAATCAGATTACGCGCAGTTTTAATTTTTATGCCGTTTCAAAAATCAATGTTTTATCTGATTCCTCGATAGTTTTAGACACGTTCGCGGTATCCGGCGCTTCAGGTAAATGCGTTAAAATTAATTATACGGATACTTTTTTTGTAAAACTTCCGATTAAAAATTATTCTGACGATTTATACGAAGATACGATTCAGCTAAATATAAATATTGCGGCGGAAAGCGTTGTATTTTTATTTATAAATCAAGTCGACAGGGAAAATTATAAAACCGGGCTTTCTGGAATATCGGATTATGACAAAACATCGTTTTCAATTTATGATTTTAAAGTCACCGATATTAAAGGCAACATAATTTCATCCGATACGTCGTTATATGAATCGCTTGAAATAAAGTATATATTTTCTGAAAGCTCAAAAAACGCCATTAATATTGCGAATCTCAGATTATATTATTTTAACGAGCAAAATTTGAAATGGGAAAAAATTCCCGAAGCCGTCTGTTCGTTTAACGACGATTATATCACAGCCAGACTTTTTCATTTTTCAGTTTATGGAGCTTTTAGTTCAAGCGTTTTAAGCGCATTGTCAACAAATTTGAATAACGCGGTTATATATCCCAATCCATATGTTCCGTATGACAATAATGACAGGAATGGAATCGAATATTCCGGAGCCGACGACGGCGGCGGAATTTATTTTGCGGGACTCGCTTTAAATACTAAAATTGAAATTTTTGACATTTCCGGAAAACTTGTTTTCGATTGCGTATTCAACGACGCGAGTAAATCGTATTATCAATGGAATGTCAGAAACAACAAAGGAACGCCGCTTGCTTCGGGAATATATGTCGTATCATTATCATTTGACGGACATAGAAAAATAAAGAAGATTGGAATTATAAAATAATGACAAATCTGAAAGGAGTTTCCAAAATGAGATATTTTATCGCAATAATTTATTGTTTGATGTTTTGTATTGTTCCTGTTTTTTCCGATAATGCCGGAACAAATTCGGGAACATTTTTAAAAATAGCGGTTGGAGCCGAAGCTTCAGGAGCCGGAGGCGCGTATACGTCGCTAGCCGGAGGAGCTCTCGCTTCATACTGGAATCCGGCGGGTATTTCGGATATAAAAAAAAAAGAAGCTTATTTTTATCACAATCAATGGATAGCTGACATTAAACAGGAATTTTTTTCAATAGCTTTGCCTTCAAAAAAAAATACCGCGTTTGCATTTTCCTTTAATTATCTTTCGTCTGGAAATATTGAAAAAACCGAGATACTTAATAAACTCCCGGTAGATATGGGAAATTTCAGCGCTTACAGTTATGCCGTATCCGCAGGCGTCTCAAAAAAATTCAATGATATATCAGCCGGCTTTAATTTAAAACTGATAAAAGAAAAAATTGATTCGTATGACGATCAGGCGTTCGCATTTGATTTTGGGATAAATTATTTTATAAAAAATTATAATTTAAAAACCTCGCTTGCCGCGTTAAATCTCGGGTCGAAAATTAAACTTGATAAAGAATCGTATAAATTGCCGGCCACATTAAAATTAGGTTCGAATTATAAATTGGAATTTAACGGGATTAACATCGCGTTATGCGCTGATTTGTTTAAGATTGTAGAAGAAGACCTTACGTTTAATCTTGGTTCAATAATTGAACTCCCATACGACATTTCAGTAAGAACAGGTTACAATGAATCGTTTGATATAGGAAAAAAATACAGTTTGGGTTTCGGAAAAATTTTTAAAATGAACAGCGGTTCGGAATTGGATATCAACTATGCGTGGATACCGTCGGATATATCTGAAAACGCTCATAATTTCAGTTTTTGTTATAGATGGTGAAATTAAATAGCTTTATGCGACTAAAATAAAATGATTGATTGCATATTCGAATTGTAATTCGATTCTTTTAATGACGGCGCTATTAATTTTGAGATTGTTAAAATTCGAACACTGATACCGACCCTTTTTATGGAGGAATTTATGAATAAATTTTTTGCCGGAATGATTATATTTTTTATTATTTGCGCTGAAACTGAAAGCGCTCCGCTTCTTAAAATTAGCGAAGTCTTCTTTAAAAGCACGACCACTACCGTAGAAAATTATGTTGAAATATACTGTCTTGACGATGGAAACGGCGGCAATGGAATTAATATTGGAGATTACGCATTATTATATTTCAATACAGAATGGAAAACTCGCAGTCTTGGAGATTTTGACAATGATATTTCTACTCCGAACGCCGAAATTATAATAAAATCAAACGGATTTCATATTATCAGCGTTCCTGATTTTTTAAAAACAAGCAACAGTATTTTACTTCTTTCCTCCGCTGCCGATTATAATAATAAAATAGATTGCGTTGTATGGGACGACGGATATTATACTACTCAAGCGGTTTTGACCGAGCTTACGGCATTAAAAAATCAGGGATTTTGGAGTTCTGATAAACGAAATGGAATCGTTTTGCCTCAGCCGCTTGAAAGGCGGGTTTCAGGGACAGTTTCTTATCCGACTCATTCTGCAATTTCAAGATATTTTGCCGCCGGCAAATTATCCGATAACGCAGACAGTTATTTGAATTGGTTTATAACGACCGAACTGAACCAGAACCGTATTCCTTCAATCAGCGGATTTTCCGGATTACAAGTTAACGCGACCGGTCTGACGGATCTTCCAAATGATAAAGGAGGCAATCTTAAAGTCTCTTTTGAAAAATGTTTGTCTCCGGAATTTTATTCTTACAATATTTATATTTGCTCGCAGGCTCTTAATTTAAGAGAAACTTCCTTAAAACCGATCATAGTCAAAACCAGCCGCGATGATAACGAAGCCGTAATCGGCGTTAATGATATTCAAGATAAATCAGAGTATACATTGCTTGACAATAACGTTAATTATTATGTTTTAGTTACAGTTTCGGATATTTATGGAAGAGAACAAAAAAATAAATTTTTTTCCATTTATGCAAAACCGGCAATCAATAATTTTGCAATTCCAAATTTACGAATAACCGAATTATTTCCGGAAGGATATTCTGATTTGGGAGATATGATTGAAATCTACTGCGTCGACGACGGCAACGGAGGCGCCGGTTCGAATATTGGCGGATATTCAGTAAGCGATTATTCGCCTGTAAATTCCATACTATCGTCAAAAAGCGAGTATAAAGGAAATATCAAGGTGTTTGAAGACTTGCTTATCAGAACGGGAGATTTCTGCGTGATAGAATGCGGGAAAAATAATATAGACGATAAACAAGGATATTCCGGAAAAATTAAAACATACAGTTTGGATGGCGCAATTGCGGAAGACGATATTATAGTTTTATATTCTCCGTCAGGCGACGCCCTTGATTGCGCGGCATATACAAACGACTATGAAATTTCTTCAACTAAAACAGCGGCTCTCGGTTCTGTTTATAATTATGGATGCTGGAATTCAAATAGCGCAACTAATATGATATATACCGGAAAAATCAAAAAATCTTCTATTGTAAGAAATAATAAACTTGACGATACGAATTCGAAAAATGATTGGAAAGTTTCAACTGCGGTTTCTGTTAATTCAGATAACACTCCGGCAAATCAGACATACGCGAATCTTGAATTTCAGAATAGAGTTTTTATGGTCGACGGCAGCGATTTATCAAGGTCTTCGGTTAATATTAGTTTTGATATTAATATTTTGACTGTGATAAACGTTAGAATTTACGATGTTCAGGGCAGACTGATAAAAAAAGTAAAAGAATCCGAATTGATAGAAATTCCCGGAAGATATACGGTTTCATGGGATGGAAAAAATAGTAAAAACAAAACTGTTCCAACAGGGATATATATTGTTTTATTGGATTTTTTCAGCGGCGCCGAAAGAATTCATAAATCGGTTAAACAGACGGTTGTGGCGGCGCGGAAAATGTGATTTTTTTTATGATAGATTGGATAATAAAGTCCGTTTTAGTTCATCGCAATTCGTTGAAAAAAAACATAGAATTGAAGCGAACGGAAAAAAACGGTTGTATTATATTTAAATACAACGATATTTTTTGTAAACTAAATTTTGTCGTTGTATATATTGACGCTGAATTATAGGTCGAATTTCAAAATGTTTTAAAATTTAGGATGTCAAATAAGTTAAAAAATTATTCGACAGCCCCGAATAAATATTATGGAGTAAAATATGATTCTAAAAAAATATTTATTGGTTATATTATTTCTTTTATTTTTTTCCGTTAATCTTTGCGCGGAGTTTATTTTTAGAGACGGTTATACGCGGCCTGCCGGACTTGGAAACGCTTTTACAGCTATGAATGACGACGCGTATTCTATTTTTTTTAATCCCGCAGGACTCGGATACCTTAATTCGGTTATGTTTATTAGCAATAACGCAAGATTATACGGGCTATCGGATTTGAAGATTAATAACGCTGGAATCGTCGTCCCTTTAGAAATTTTAAATATCGGTCTCGGATACGATGAATACGGATTTGATTTATATAAAGAAAAAACATATATGCTTTCAGCGGCAAAAAAATTGTCGGAAAATTTTTCTCTGGGAACAAGTTTAAAAATGTATGAACTCGATATAAGTTCTGTCGGCAAAAAATCCGACGTTTCAATCGACGCAGGTTTTAATTATTCCGCGTTTAACAATAAATTAAGTTTTGGATTTTTAGCGAGAGATTTAAATAAACCGGAAATTTCAGATAAAATAGATAGAAGCTATTCTTTCGGGTTAAAATATATTTTTTCAAATTTTAAACTCGTCGTAGATTATTTCATTCCGAAATACGATTATGATAACAGAATTTTTTCCGGAATCGAACTTGATTTGAACAGATACGTAACGCTTCGTTCGGGAATCCAGACAAAACCGGACAATTATTCTTTTGGACTCGGATTGAATTTCGGCAAAATAAACACTTTAGTTCTCGATTACGCTTATATTCATCATCAGATAATGGACGCCACTCATTTGTTCGGGCTCGGTTATAAATTCGGAACGGATAAAAAAGACGATTTTTACGAAGGCATAAACGCCGAACAAACTAAAGAAGAATTTGTTGCGGAAGAAGAAGCGGAATATTATTCTGAAAATGACAATGCCATTGCCGACGAACTTGCCGAATCCGAATCGGTAGGGAAAAATAAAATATATTTTTCTCCGCTGAACGAAGCGTCAAAAAAACCGGTTCTTTCTTTAAAAGAACAAATATTGATTTCAAAAAAATTCGCCGCTGATTCTGTGAAAAAATTTCAAATAATTTCGGCTGATACCGTCGGTTCTTTTGATACGGTTCCGGCATTATTTGCGTCTGATAAAGATACGGAAGGGAATATTTCTGATACCGGTTTTGAAATTGCAGAATCCGGAAAACAGATTACTGAAATCGAAAAATCTTCTGAAACAATAAATTCAGATTTGGCGGAATTGGATAAATTGACGTTTATCAAGCCTATAAAAATTTCCAAAATCATTAACAATATCGACGATATATGGGACGCGGAAAACGATGAAGAAATCAATGCAACGCAGGCTTATTATTTAATCGGATTATTGGATAATCCTTTAAACATAAACGAAGCCAATCCTTCGGAACTAATTCAGCTTCCCAATATCACAAAAGACGAAATTGAAGCTTTAGTAAATTATAGAATTAAAAAAGGGATTATAAGAGATAAAGAGGAACTTGTCTTAAACAACATTATTTCTCAAAACACTTTTGATTTTATTAATATTTTTATCGAAGCGAAAGAATCCAAAAAAATAGAAAAAGACGAACGTCCGGAAATGTTTGTTTATAAAGGAATCGCGAATGAAAAAACCGATAATAACAGCAAAGCAAAAATTTATCAGTCGCTTGAGTATGATTACAACGATATTCAGGGATACGGTCTTGTTGAGCGCGACGCCGGCGAGGATGAATTTGATAATCTGAAAAAATTCGGAGTGAAAATCAATAATATTAAAAACAAAAAAATCGATATAGTCGCCGGAAATTTTAATGTCGGCTTCGGAAATTTTCATACTATAAGCACAATTATGTATGAAAAAAGGACAAAAACCGTTAAAGAAGATAATTCAATAATTCCTCAAATAATTGATATCGACAGACAAACCAATGAAGACAAATATCTTCAAGGGATAGCGGTTCAGAAACGCGGAATTTTCGCTGAAAATCTTAATTTGAGCTGTTTTTATTCCAATAAATTTTACGATGATATTTCCGATTCGATAAAATCAGAATTGAAAGCGGAAATAACCGGCGCAAATTTTAATTATGATTTTTCAAGCAGACTTGCCGCAGGAATACTCGGATTTGCCGGCGATTTTGTTTGTAAAGATTTGCCTCAATATGATTTTGAAAATGCGGTATTCGGAATGTATTTAAGATATAAATCGGATTATGACGTTGACATAACTTTTGAAGCCGCAAAAAGCAATAAAGGCGGCAAAGGCATAATGGTTGGCATAGACCACAAAACCAAAAAATACGACTTGAATATCGTTATATATTCCAACGATTGCGATTACGTAAATATGCTCGCTTACAAATCTGAATTTTCTGAAAAAGATAAACGCGGCGCAAAACCGGAATTGACCGTGTATCTTGACAGAAATCATAAACTTACAGCGTCTTATGAATTGAATAAAATTTTATCGTCAGACGTCACTCAACGTCAATCTGAAATAAAGATTAATGGAAATTATGATAAAAAGAGCGCTTTGATAAACAGGATAAGTTTTCTAAAAAGTTTTCAATACGCATTCAAATTCAGTTTTTATAATAATGACGTCAACGATTGGGCGGGAGCTAATCCTCGCGGGTATGAACCGTATTACTACATTACTTACAGAGATGAATCGGTCTATAAAAATCCTAAACAATCATATAATTTTCAATTTAATTTTATTAATAATCTTGATTATACCTGCAATATTGATTTCTATAAAAAGGAAAATTTCAGTTATGGAAAACCGGCGTTTAACGACGATTATTCTTTTTTGCAAAAATTCAGATATAAACTTGATTCCAATAACGAGTTTCAGACGGATTATTATATCAAAAAATATAAAGATATAAAAAATTACAATCTTGTTTCTGAAACCGCCGAATACAGTCAATACTGGTATTTTAACGCTCAATATTACCGGAAGTTTTCAAAAAAAGATTCGGTTAAATTTTCTTATCAATACAGAGATTATGAAAATTCTTCTTTTCAAGATTTTCACAGATTCGGTTCGGAACTTCGTCTTCAAAATTTTTCAATGGTTTTGAAAAATTATTTTAAATACTATAAAGAAAGTTCGTCAAAAGAATTCGAGATAAATCTGACTAAAAATTGGTAAGATGAAAACAGTTAATAAAAAAATGGAGGAATTTGCAAAATGAGATTATTAATAAAATTATTAATATTTATATTTTTGATTTTTCAAATTAAAGCCGCGGCAGAAGGTTTATTAAAGGTCACCCATCTTAACGTTGATCAGGGAGACGCCGCAATAATAGAATTCCCGAGCGGCGTTGTGATGGAGATAGACTCGGGCAAAGGCGGGGGTTTTGCCGGTTCGGAAAGTATGGGACGCAAATCGATTATTCCTTATCTAAAAAATAATAAAATAATTAAAATCGACATTGCCGTAAGCACGCATCCTGATTTTGATCATATCGGAGGCTATCAGGAAGTTTTAAGAGAAATGAGCGTTTCAGAATACTGGGAGAGCGCAGGGCATACGACAAATACTTATAAAAATCTTCTTTCAATTATTAAAAATAAAAACATTGATTATTATCTTGGCTACAAAATGATTAAGCTCCGGCTTGACGAATTAAATAAAACTAATTTTTTTGGAAAAAATGTTAAAGTAGTTATTTTAGGGCCGTTGTTCAAATATAAAAATAATAACGACGCTTCATTATGTTTTATGATAAAATATAATAAAAAAACTTTTATGCTGTGCGGCGACGCCGGATTTGATCCTCAGGAAAATATGGCTGATAAATATGAAAAAAGTTTGAAAAGCGATTTTTTGCTCGTTCCGCATCACGGAAGTTCGCATAATTATAACAGGAAATTTTTAAATTTTGTCAAACCTGAAATAGCGATTATTTCAGCGGGTTATCAGAATAAATTCAAACATCCTAAAAATGAAATAGTGAACGCTTATTATTCCGCCGGAGTAAAACTATTCAGAACCGATATTCTCCAATCGCACATACAAATAGCGACTGACGGAATCGATTATAAAATCAATCTTATAGATAACGAATTAAAAGAAATTGATTTGTCCTTAAGCCGGATTTCATTGGAAAACGGAAAATGATTTGTTCGCTGTTCGGAGATGTAAAAAAAACGTTAAAACGGTTTTTTTAAAATATAATTGAACATAAACAACGATTTTAGCGATAGAATTATTCCTTTTCCCGTAATTGGTTTTTTATTTATATGGTTTAGCAAACGCAAAAAAATCTTTTCCATAAATGCAAGTTTTTTATAAGATACTAATATAAGAGAAAAGAAGTATAATGAAAAATGTTCTTTTAATATGGCCGCCGAATGAATTGCCTAATATGAATTTTGTTCCAATTGGATTAGGATATATAGCCGCAAATACAAGCGCCAAATATTCTGTCAAAATAAAGGATTTCGCGCTTGACGAATATGCTGAAAACGATTTTGTTAAATTACTAAATGAAATCAATCCTATTGCTATTGGAATAAGTTTTTGGGAATTTAATTTTCAAAATGTAAAAATAATAGCAGGTAAAATTAAAGCGATTAATAAAAAATATGTAATAATTCTTGGCGGACCGTCTGCAAGCGCCCGCAAAAATTCAGGGCTTCAGGAAATTCAAGCTGATTTTGCCATTAAAGGCGAAGGCGAAAAATCTTTTGAAGCGCTTCTTGATTTAATTGATTCGGGCAAATCGGCGGATACTGAAATGCTGGCTCGAATACCGGGTTTGACACACTTTGACAATAATAAAAAATCTTTCTTATCCATACCAATTCAACCATTGGAACTTTCAGAAATAAAATGGCCTGACTATGAAAAAATTCGCGTTTCGGATTATTTGAAAAACGGCTATGATTACGGTTATTTTTCAAAAAAACTAATTAATTATCCAATCATAATAACGCGAGGCTGTCCTTTTAAATGTCAATTTTGCAGCGCAAGACAAATTCATGGCTCTAAGATAAGAAAACGAACTATTGAATCGGCGCTTGACGAAATAAAATATCTTTATTATACTTTTTCGGTAAGGGCAATTAATATTGTGGATGATAATTTTACTTTTGATAGAGCATTCGTTACTGAGTTTTGCAAAGCCGCGATAGCCGCTAAATCTGAAATGCCTGATTTGGTTTTCGCTTCGCCAAACGGCGTATGCATGAAAACTTTAAATGATGAATTGATTGATTTAATGAAAGAAGCCGGCTGGGAAAGTCTTACTATCGCCCCTGAAAGCGGAAGCGAAAAAACTTTAAAAGCAATGAATAAGCAAGCGAATTTTGAAGAAATCAAGTATTATTCATGTTTGATAAAAAAACATAAGATGAAACTTTTTGGTTTTTTTATTATCGGCTATCCGGAGGAAACAATAGAGGATATAAAAAAAACCATAGATTTTGCATGTTCGCTTCCAATTGATTTGATAACATTTTCGCCTTTTACTCCGCTTCATGGAACTCCGGTTTACGATAAGTTAGTTGCAAGCGGCGAACTCAGTCAGGAATACATTTCATCAAACTATTTTGATATAACATATTCGCCGCGCGGAATTTCATTGCGAAAGATGATTTATCTACATAGACTCGCTTTATACAAATCATTGTTTCTATCGCCGGCGCGCCTGTTGTTTTTGATAAAATCATATTCTTTAAAACGCATTTTGAATTATGCGAATAATTATTTTAAAAAAAATACGGTTAAACGTAAAACATTGAAATAAGGGTTGTGGAAATGGCGGATTATTTAATAAATTGGATTTATATTTTCAGCGCATTTATTTTTCCGGGTTGGGTTATTGGACAATTGTTTTTTCAAAAGAAAATATCAGAGCATTCTTTTCCATATAGGTTTGCGTCATATGTTGTATTATCGTTGACAATAATTTTTTTCAGCGCGTTTTTGCTTTCTAAAATAATCATTTCCTTGCAAATAAAAAAAAATATTTCTCTCGGAATTATTTTTATCCCGGCTGTTTGCTTTATTTTTAGTAAAATTAATTTGCTCAATAAGCAAAAATTCAAAACATTCGAACATACTCCCTTATTGTTGATTTCAGCGATTGCGATGTTTATTTTAGCGGCTATGATTTTTATTCCGCTTCGTCCTTATCCTGCTATTAATAATGCGGGAATGGGCGATTTACCCGAATATTATGCGCTGGCGAAAAGTCTTTTTTTGGGAAAAGGCTGGACTATAGACTATTTTATATTTGATTTCTGGACTGGTCCGAAATATAGCATTAACGACATAGTCAATTCTGCGCCGGTTTTATCTCGGAGGCCATTATCTCCTTATTTGACAAGTTTTTTTTTCCTTGCTAACGGCTTTAATCATTATAATCTAAACATAATGTCTTCCTTGTTAGCGGCATTATTGCCGATTATATTTTATGGGTTTATCATTGATATTAAAATAAAAAAAAAAGGAAGCGTTACTACGGTTCAAAATTTAATATTTCAACTGTTGTCATTATCAATAAATATTTTCCCGAATCATTTTAGATATTTTATATTTGGTTCCACTTCTGTTTTTGCTCTGTTTCCCATAGCGGTTCTTATTGCGTTTATAAAATCAGACGATAGGAATTCCGTATTTTCAATTATTATACAATCGTTATGCGCGGGACTCATCTCAATAAGCAGACCTGAAAGCCTTCTTTTGCTTATAATTATTTTATTTATATTTTATTTAATTCCGTTTTTAATTTCATTGCTTGAAAAAAGAATAATTTTTAAATATTTTCTTATTTGCGGCGGAATAATAATATTCAATATTCCCTTGTTTTTCATTAAATACGGCGAACGCGGAGGAATGGGGTATCAGACTTTGAAATATGATTCTGAAATAAAAAATTTCAAATCCATCTATGATCCATGGTATCTGTTTTCCTTAGCTCTTACTCAAGAAAATATTTCTTTAAAACCCGATATAAAAAATATAATTAATAACTCTGCGTTTAACGACATAAAATCGCATCCGTTCAAGTTCATAGTCTGGCTTTATAAAAATTGCATAGAAAATTTTAAGGTTTTTCTTGAAATTTTTGATATTAAAGTTCTAAATTTAAATATCGGAAGGTTTATAATTCTATTTATTTTTGGTTTATTGTTATATGATTGTTTATTGTATTATCGAAAAAATTCATGCAATTTCAGCAAAAATATTTTTGACGCCATTATTAACTTTTCCGGTTTATCCTGCATATGCGACATATTATTTACCTTTATTTTTTTCCTTCCGGGATACGCGCTTCTTAACTGCGTTTTTTTTCAACGGCATTCTCTAATATTAAGTCCGCTTATATTCGTAGGGATGTATATTTCAATAATTAATATTTGGACAAAATATGATTTAAAAAAAAATATTTTATCGAAATTTGCCGATAAGATTATTCTAAACATTAAAATCTATAATATTATACTTGCATTATGTTATGTGATTTTAATCAGCTATTTGACTGTAAATGCTATTGAATATGCTTCTGACAATGAATATTTAAAATCGCTGAAAGTTATTAAACAATATACGGAACCAAATAGCGTTATTGTTTCTGATTATCCGCAGCTTGTAAATCTAATGACTGACAGAATAAGTCTTGGCGCATACGCATTACTTGAAATATTAAAAGATAATTTAGAAAGATATAATCCTGATTATATCCTGCTTAACGATTGCAGAATGAATAATTATACGGCTTTTTTAAATCTGAAAAATCTTGCGAGAGAATATAATTATGACGGCAAGTATATATCGAAAAATTATTATGTCTTTAAACACTGGCAGAAAAGCAGAATAATTCTTCTGAAACATTATTGAAAATAATTATTTTAATTTATAGTGTTTACTATTCAAATACATTTTTAAAAACCGTTAAAACGGTTTATTTTTCTGATATTCTATCATTAACCCCGCAATTAATTGCGGGGTTAATAAAAAAACATACGTATTTTTTAAACCGTTTTAACGGTTTTATTACATCAGCCGAATGGTAACAATTTATAAGTTGTATTTGAATTTTTCGTCTTACGCCTAAATTATGTAACGCCTTTCGAGCAGCGAAACGAACACAAGATTATAAATCGCGATATAAATAGAAGAAGAATCTATTTCCATATAAGCGAATGTTGGAGGCGTTCCCTGTTCGTCAAAATCTTTAAGATGTCCCGGATTAACGTATAAAACGTTCGAGTCGTTATTATAATTAATTTTAAATTCGTGAGTATGTCCGTAAAGGAGAACGTCGATTTCCTTATTGGCGATCATATTTTCAATGCTGATATCGCAGACCGAATCGTTCTGATGTTTTCGCGGAACGTGCGTGATTAAAAATCTTAAATCGCCGAAATTGATTTTTATTCTTTTCATCACTTCAGAGCTTGAATACTGATAATGATGTGACCCGGGCACCTTTAATATCTCCATTTCTGATAACCCTTCAATCCCTTCAATCTTATCCATATCTTCGTAATAATCGCCTAAATGAGCGAGTTTTTGAATTTGTTTTTCTTCAATAAGATATCTGACGGCTTTTGATAAATTATCCGTATTCTGATGGGAATCGGACACTACTCCAAGTTTAATCATTTTTTATAATGTAAGTTCCTTAAAATTTTTATTTAAAATATAATCCTGTTTATTAAAAATCTCGAGATGTTTTAAAATATCTTCTTCGACGTCCGCGAATATTGCGGTTAAAGTCGATTTTTTATTTGTGTTTATAACGGCGTTAACAATATCTTTTATCGTAATCCGTTCCGGATTCATTCTTAATAAAATGTTCTGGTTTTCTCCTTCATTATCGAATCCAATGAAACCGGCGTCGTATAAATTTGAGGCGACGAAATTAATTACGCGTTCGGATAAATTCAGTTTTAACGATAAATTGCGGATTGAAACGAATTCGGCGTTTGAAAATTTGACGCCGTAAAAATTTTTGCAGACGTAATACGTTATTATAATCGAAATATTGATGTTTTCATAAGCGGACATTTTTATATTTTCAATCGAAACCCTGTAATTTGCCGCGTTTTGAATAGCGAAAGTAAGCTCGGCTCCGAATAAAAGTATTATCCATGATATATAAATCCATATTAAAAAAATCGGTAGCGCCGCGAATCCGCCGTAAATTATTTTGAAATTAATCATATAAGAATTCAAATCAAAATACAGCAGTTGCGCAAGCTGCAATAGAACGCTCGCAATTAATCCGCCCGCCATTCCCGGTATAAGTTTGACTTTTGCGTTAGGAATAAAAATATAAAAAAAAGTAAAAGCAAGCCATAATAAAAAATAAGGAGCGTAAGTTATAAATTGCGAATACAAAGTATTTAGTATATTGTAATTGTTTAAGAATTCGGGCAGTTTGCCGACTGCGGTAAAACTCATGGCTCCGACGAACATCGTCGGTCCTACAATCAACACGCTTAAATAATCCGCGAATTTTCTAAAAGTTTTTCTTGTGGTTTTAACTCCCCAAATTACGTTAAATGATTTCTCTATCGTCGTGAGAACTAAAATCGCGCTCAACAGTAAAATAGTGGCTCCGAATGTTCCGAGTTTTGCCGCGTTCACGTTGTCGAGATAATTGTTCAAACTGTTTATAACCACAGTCTGATTAGCGGTGATTATTTTCAAAAAAGTAAGGGTTATATCGGTTTTAATCGATAGTCCTTTCAAAAGCGCGAACATCAACGCGAGTATCGGCACCAGCGAAAGCAGGGACGTATAAGTCAGCGCAGACGCATGAAGAACGCAATTGTCTTTTGTGAATCTCGTAAAAGTTATATAAAACGTCTTTATAATTCTGAAAAAAAATCGGGTAATGAAAAAATCTTTTTGATTGGAAAAACTATAATCCTCGATTTTTTCTTTAAAGTTATAAATATGATTTTTTAAATTTAAAAATATTTTATTCATAGTCTTGGCGCTTTTTTTACCTTTAATTTTTAAAAAGTTAAGGAAATCGTGAAACGATTTCCGAATATTATATTAATAGCTTTTCCGCGAATGCGGCTTATGATAATCTGTTTTTAAAATCGTCGTATCCGAATTTTCTAATTGTTTTCATTTTTCTATTTGAATCATAAACAATAATCGCCGGCAGATTGATTCCATTGAACATATTATTTTTAACCATAGTATAATGAGCCATATCCGTAAATACAAGCCGGTCTCCATACTTTAATTTTTTTGCGAAAGAATAATCTCCTATAACGTCGCCCGCCAGACACGTCGGACCGCCGAGTCTGTATCTGTATGCGAATTTTTTCTCATCCGCTTTTCCGGACCCTATTATAAACGGACGGTAAGGCATTTCCAGAACGTCCGGCATATGAGCCGCGGCAGAAGCGTCGAGAATGGCGATGTTCATTCCGTTATCTACTATATCGAGAACTGAAGCGATCAGGAAACCAGTATTCAAAGCGACAGCTTCGCCCGGTTCGAGATATACTTGAATCCCATATTTATTTTTTATGAAATTAATTGAATCAATCAATTTTTTTATATTATAATCTTTTCTCGATATATGATGCCCTCCGCCGAAATTAATCCATTTCATTTTTTTTATATATTGACCGAATTTTTTGTCGATTATTTTTACAGTTCGTTCAAGCGGGTCTGAATTTTGTTCGCAATGCGTATGGAAATGGAGACCGGATATTCCTTCGAGTTCGCAGGGTTCAAAATTTTTAAGCGTAACTCCAAGTCTTGAATTTTTATAACAGGGATTATACATCGGAGTTTTTATCTCGGAATACTCCGGATTAATTCTTATACCGCATTCGATTTTTTTTCTTGAATCCTTGATTTTATTTTTGAATTTTTTCCATTGATTAAACGAATTGAAAATTATATGATCGCAGTATTTCGTCATTTCCAAAAATTCGTCCTCTCTATACGCGGGGGCGTATAAATGCGTTTCTCCTTTCATTAATTCATACCCGAGACGGGCCTCGAACAGCGAACTCGCGGTTATTCCATAAAGATATTTTTTTATGGTTGGGAATAATGAATGCATAGCGAAACCTTTTAACGCGAGGAGAATCTTGCATCCGGTTTTTTGTTGAACGTTGTTTAGAATTTCGAGATTTCTTATTATCAAATTTTCGTCGCAAATATAACAGGGAGTCGGAACCTGCGAATAATCAAAAGACGGTTTAGTGAAATTGTCGAATCGTTTCATAATTTTTTCAATATAATAATCTTTATTTAAGGAAAACCGGATTGAATGTTTCCTGCCATGGCAGCCCGTGAGCATTCAGTTTTTCCATAAAGGGTTCAGGGTCGAATTCTTCAACGTTATAAACTCCGGGCTTATGCCATTTTTTTGTAAGAACCATCATAGCGCCTATCATAGCCGGAACGCCCGTTGTATACGAAATGGCTTGAGATTCGACTTCTTTATAGCATTCCTCGTGGTCGCAGATATTGTAAACGTAATACGTTTTTTTTTCTTCGTTTTTAACTCCTTGGATTATGCAGCCGATACAGGTTTTTCCTTTAGTTCTTGGTCCCAATGAAGCAGGGTCAGGCAGAACAGCTTTTAAGAATTGCAGCGGAACAATTTGCGCGCCCTGAAATTCAACTGGTTTAATCGAAGTCATTCCGACATTTTGAAGAACCCGAAGATGATTAAGATAATTATCTGAAAAAGTCATCCAGAACCTGATTCGTTTTACTCCTTTAATATTTTTTGAAAGCGATTCCAGCTCTTCGTGATACATTAAATATATTTCCTTATCTCCGATAATTGGAAAGTTGTAAGTTTGATGAACCGATAAAGGACCGGTTTCTTTCCATTCGTTATTTTCAAAATATTTGCCTTTTGCCGTTACCTCGCGGATATTAATTTCAGGATTGAAATTAGTAGCAAACGGATAGCCGTGGTCTCCGGCGTTCGCATCGAGGATATCGATAAACTCAATTTTGTCAAAATATTTTTTTTGAGCGTAAGCGCAGTAAATGTTTGTTACGCCGGGGTCGAATCCGCATCCGAGCAACGCCATTATTCCTCTATTTTTAAATTTATCTCTGTAATTCCATTGCCATTTATATTCAAATTTGGCGGTATCCGGCGGTTCGTAATTAGCGGTATCAAGATAATCTACGCCGGTTTCAAGACAAGCGTCCATAATAGTTAAATCCTGATAAGGCAGCGCCGCATTAATAACTATATCCGGTTTGAATGAAGCTATAAGAGCCGCGGTTTCGCGAACGTTATCAGCGTCGACTCCGGCGGTTGTTATAATCGTTCCGGTATTTTTAATCTGGTTTTTTATTTTTTCGCATTTGGATTGAGTCCGGCTTGCTATAAGCAATTCGGAAAATACACTCGAAACTTGACAACATTTATGCGCTATTACAGCGCCCACGCCGCCAGCTCCAATCAACAAAACCCTTGCCATAAAACACCTCGTAAAAATTTTATTCAACGACAAAATTCAAATTGAATATTTAACCCGAAAACTTTTTGGTATTTTTATGAGATTTTAAAAAATTGCTTAGAGTAAGTATTTTATAATGTTTTCACAATTTTTCAAAATCATAACGCGGTTTTCGGGTTAAAACAACGTTTCATTTAATCCGCGTTTTTTGTTACTATTCGGCAATATGATTAAACCGTTAAAACGGTTAAAAAAAGACCCGAACGGTAAACTATTTTTTTATTATATTTATTTTAAACAAAATTTCAAGGAATAATTGATTTATTTAAAATTTTGTTACTATTTAGTTAGCGTCTTGAAATGAAAAAAAGGCGAAAAAACAAGGGAAAAACGCAAAAAAGTATTAAAATTTTTAGTCGAAGATTCCGATATATATAATAACAAAATCAAAAAAACTTGAAAATCACAACAAAAATTAAAAATCTTCGAACAAAAAGCGGCGATAAAAAATGAGAGTAATCAGAACAGAAATAGCATTAGGAGCCAAAAACATAAATGAGATTAAAATAATGAAATTTATAGGAGTGAGAGATTTTCGAACAAAGTCGGCTTTAATATGGAAAAAATTAAAAAACGAAAAAAATGTAATTGTCACATCAAACGGAAAGCCAATCGCAATTTTAACAGCTACTTCTGAAGATAATTTAGAAGAATCGCTAATTGCAATAAATAGAGCGCAAGCCCGAGAAGCATTAAATAATATTCGTTTTAAAATTTATGAAAAACAACTTCCAGAAATCACAATTGACAAAATTGATGAAGAAATAAGAAATTATCGCCGTGAGAAAAAACTGAGATGAAAATAGTATTAGATACAAATGTTTTAATTTCAGGATTTTTTCCGAAAAAAAGTCCGCCTACAATAATTCTTGATATGATTATTGAAGGAATAATAACGATTTGTTATACAAGTGAAATATTTATTGAGTATCAAGAAATTTTGAATCGAAAAAAATTTGCATTCATAGAAAAACATCGTAGAGATATCGTTTTGAATTATATAAAAAATGCAGGATATTTAGTGTCAGGAATACCAACAAAGATAACATTACCGGATAGCGATGACGAAAAATTTATTGAAGCGGCATTTGCTGGGCGGGCGCAATATATAATTACCGGCAATCAGAAACATTATCCAGAAAAACAATATAATAACACCAATGTTATACTACCGGCATATTTTTTAAAAGAAATACAAAAAAAGGGATACGGTCGGTTATCTTAGACCTGCCGTTAGCGCCGCAAGCGTCGCGACCCTACGAGACGCCGCGCAAGCGCGGCGCCGGCAGGTCTTATCCGTTATCTGCCAGTCAGCATTAAGGAGAAAAAAACGAAATGACATTTAAGGATTTGGCGAGCGGGTTCATCCTGATATAATATGGTTGGATGTTATTTTCCGCTTGACGAATGGAAACCAGAAGTTTTTGAATTGAGTTCATCGATAGGCAATGTTTCTATCCGGATATTTTCATTTGAAATTAAACAAGAATTAAATTTCAATAATTTACGAGAAGCATTTTTTCAAACTGTTTCTAATTCATCGTGGGCGAATGAAAGTTATTTAGTTGCCGCTAAAATTCAAAATGATGAAGAATTTAGCAATGAATTAAAACGTTTATCAAGACGCCAATACGCGAATGAGCGCGCTTTTAAATTCTTGCGGTTTTAGTTGTTTCTTGTATTATTTGATTATTATAATCCGTATTTTTTGATGTATTTATACAATAAAGTTCTTGAAATTCCGAGAATTTCCGCGGCTTGTTTTTTGGAAGATGCGGAACTTAAAACGCTTATAATGTGTTTCTTTTTGTTTTCTTCGCAAGATAAAATTCCGCATTCGATATTTTCGTTTAATTCGTTTTGTTGGTGGTAAGGCAAAACAATGTTTTCAGGCATAATTATTTCATCAGAAACGGAGTAATACGATTTTTCAACTATATTTTTTAATTCGCGGAAATTGCCGGGCATACTGTAATTTAATAATTTAAAGCAGGTTTCCGGAGCGAATTCTTTTTTTGAAGAATAATCCCGGTTTAATCTATCCAGCAAAATATTTGCTATGTAGATTATATCGTTTCCGCGTTCGCGAAGCGGCGGAATTCTAATCTCATTCGAACAAATTCTATAATATAAATCCTCCCTGAACCTTCCGTTTTTTACTTCGTCGCGAAGATTCTTATTTGTGGCTGTGATAAGCCGGAAATCAGAATATTCTTCTTTATTTGTTCCGAGCCGGAAATATTTTTTTTCTTCAATCATATTCAATAATTTTGCCTGACAAAATAAATCAAGGTCGCCGATTTCATCGAGAAACAACGAACCTTTATCCGCTCGAGACGCGAATCCTGGAGTATCTTTTAAAGCGCCGGTGAACGCTCCTTTTACATATCCGAACATCGAGCTTTCAAATAATTGGGAAGGAATAGAATTAATGTTCACTGCGACAAACTCGTAATTTTTGCGAGGACTGACATTGTGAACGATTTTGGCGAACATAGTTTTACCGCACCCGGTTTCGCCGGTGAACATAATCGGTCTTTCCACATTTCCGATATTGGAAATGTAATTTAGTAGTTTTATCATATTAGAGTCGTTAGTTAAAAAATCACCGAATTCTTCAGGTTTTTCAAGACCCTCGGAGGACGAAAATAATTTCAAGGATTTTTTCAGCAAATCGGCTTCGATGACTTTTTGTATGACCGACAATAATAATTCGTTGTCAAACGGTTTTAAAATATAATCAAACGCGCCGGATTTAATGCATTTCACGACTGTAGACATTTCATTTACCGCGCTTATAACGATAAAAACGGAGTTTAATCTGAGATTTTTTACGGATTCGAGTATCTGATCGCCTCTTTTTCCTGGCATCATAATATCCAAAAAAACAATATCGTATATATTTTTTTTTATTTCGGTTTCGCCTGCGGTTGCTTCGGAACAGATAGTTACGTCTTTATAACCGCTAAGTTTTAAAGTCATTCTTACGGCTTCAGCTATAAGACTTTCGTCGTCCACAATTAAGATTTTCAAATTCTTACGCCTCTCATCGTTAAGATTTTATCCGAAAGTTTTTCAATGTTATCGACGTTTTTTTCAATTATCGCTTTAACGCCGTTGTTTTGAAGTCTGATTATTTCATTTTTCGAAAATTGATGATTGGATAGACAAAACGTTTTTATCCACGGATATTTTTTTAATATTAAAGCCGTCAAATTAAAACCGTCGAAATTCGGCATAATCAAATCTGATATTATAATGTCTATATTCGGATTATTTCCTATTACATCCGTAATTTTTTCCGGAGAATTCAATATTATTGATTCAATATTTTTTTTTCTTAAATAACTCTGGGTCAAAAACGTAATATCTTTTTCGTCGTCAATCAATAATACAAGCGGCTTCAATTCGGTTTTCAAGTTTAAACCGGAGACGGTATCGAGAGGAAAATCAATTATGAATATAGTTCCCCTGTTGGTTTCTGATATGGGCAATATTGCTCCTTTATGTTTTTTTATGATGTTATATACTATGGACAATCCCAAACCGGTTCCGCCGGAACTCTGTTTGGTAGTATAAAACGGGTCGAAAATTCTTGTTAAAATGTTTGATTCTATGCCTGAGCCGTTATCCATAAAACATAACCGGAAATGCGTCGCGGTCCTTGAAGCGGATATTTTGATTTCGGGATTTTCCCTGTTTTGCAAAGCGTGGGCGGAATTAACCATCATATTTACTATCAGTTGTTCGATTTCAATATATCTTCCGCTAAACCCGACAATATCCGGTTCAATTTCAAATTTTATAACGGCTCCGCTTTTCCGGATTGTAGCTCCGGCTATTGTATATGATTTATTAATAACGTCTTCGACGTTAATTTGCTGAATCAATTCATCGGAACTCTGACTGCTGAATTCTTTCAATGTCTCGATGATTTTTTGAATTCTATCGCTGCCGATTTTCAAAGACGACATTATTGAATGAATGTCGTCTTTTAATTCGGAAACTTCGAATTTACCGATTTTAGCGGAACCAGTGGCCGCGAGGTGTTCTTCGACTACCGGAAGTATAACCGAACAATATTTTTCGAGAGTGGGTATGTTTAAAGTCAGCAGCGTATTGGGATTGTTTATTTCGTGAGCGATACCCGCTATTAAAGTTCCAAGAGTTGCCAGTCTTTCAGTTTGAAAAATATTGAGCATTTTGTTTTGAAATTCTTCTTTCTTGAGTTTGCTGTTTAACGCCGAATTCAATATTTCCGAACAAATAATCAATATTGATTTTTCTTCTTCAGTCCAATTTTTAACGCAAGCGTTGAAGAAAACCACGAATCCTCCGAATTTTCCTTCAATAAATCTCGGAAAAACAAATTCCGACGCAATGTTTTGTTTATTTAAAAAATCAAAATCCGGTTCGCGGATTTCGTCGCTTAATTTTAACGAGTCAAAACACACGGACCGGTTATTCATTAGCTGAGCTGATACGGTTGGAAATACCGAATAGTGGAGATTGAAATACTTTTTTACGGGATTGTCGCCGTATTTATAATTCCATACGTATAGCTGGTCAAAAATGCCGGTTTCTTCCTGATAAGTAAAATAATAAATATTTTCGATTTTCAAGTGTTTTCCGATTTCTTCAAGCGACTGATTGAATTTTTTTTCAAAATCGACGGGAAATAAAAATTTTTGAGCGATTTGAATAATAAGTTCAAAGCTATCTGTTAAAAATTCCAGACGGGTTTGTTTTTCTCTAAGTTCCTTTTCTTTTTGTTGAAGTTCGGTTATTTTTTTTTTATATTCATTCGCGATTTTTTCGAGTTGTTTTGTTCTTTTATCCACATCCGCTTCAAGAGTTTTATTATAATTTTTTAAATCGGTTATATCGCGTAGAATGCCTTGAATTTCTTCCACCTCTCCTGTTTCAATGGAAAAAATCGGAATAGCGTTAGCGCTGAAGATTTTATAAACGCCGCGTTCTGAAGATTCCAGTTTTATTTCAACGTTTTTTTGAGGTTTGCCTTTTTTAAGATTTTCTAATACTTTGCTTATTTTTCCGGCGTCGTCGGGATGAATTATTTCGGAAAAAATATTTTTTCCGATAAAATATTCGGAATCGTAACCAAGCATATTTTTTGCCGAAGGAGAAGCGAATGTTATTATACCGTCTAAATTGTGTTTATAAATTACGTCCGCGCTCGCGTCCACAATCGAACGGAAATACATTTCATTTTTTTTTAGAAGTTTTTCTTTATAAATTCTGTCCGAGATATCCTCGCCTGAAGAAATAATTCCATTTATTTTTCCAGAACAGTCGCGCATTACCGTATTGCTCCATGAAACGATTCGGATTTTTCCGGCAGCCGTTTGTATTTCGTTTTCTAAGTATATCGGAAGATCGATTATATCCCTGTTCATCAACTCGTTAAAAAGATTTTTCAATTCTTTTCTTTTATTTTCAGGGATAAAATTATCAAACCAGTTTTTCCCGATTATTTCAGCAAAAGGACATTCGAGAAGCTCGGCTCCTCTTTTATTTATATAATTTATTATTTGGTTTTTATCTATTGAAACAATTAAAGCGTTTGCTATATCAAGTATTTTTTCATGAAAACATTTTTCTTCACAATCAGAATTATTCTTCAATTTTAATCCCTCTCTTTCTTCTATAAAGCTTTGTTCTCTCGCTACGTAAATAATTTTTCGCATTCAAAACTAATTCTGTTTTGATTCATATAAAAATATTCCGAAAAAAAATTTAAAAAAATTTATGCGCCGCCGCGTTTTTTATTATGCGTCTAAACTTTGATTACAACTTGCTAAAAAAATCCGGATATTCTACCTTCCGTTCGGATTATTATTCTCTATTACAATAATCAATATTATTGCGATACATAACGCTAATATCAATAAAAAAGTTACTAATTAAGTAAAAAAATAGAAAGACAACCGGCCCGGCTATCATAATCAACACTTTTTTATCAATGAACTCTTAACTTGCGCCGCGTCCGTATTGCATTATTAAAAAACTTTCATTGTTATGTAACGAAAATAACATGACGATTTGATTTGTAGTCGCGAATTTTAATTCGCGCTTTTCTTAATTATCAGGCGCAGATGTAAAATCTGCGACTACAAAAAAAATGTCAGCTTTATTCTGATACATTACATTAAAGTTTTTTATTAAATTTATTATATTATAAAAAAAAAAAAAACGCAACCGGCATAATAATATTTTTATGATAATAAGTGTTGATTTATAATCTTTGATAAATATAATTTAAACATTTAAAATCTTTTGGAGCGGGTTTTGTTTTTATGGAAAAAGAAAATCGGGATACGGAATTGACTCCAATGCTGAAACAGTATTACGAGATAAAATCAAAATATAAAGATTGTATTTTATTTTTCAGACTTGGAGATTTCTACGAGATGTTTAACGAGGATGCTAAAATCGCCTCTCAAGTTCTCGGTCTCGCATTAACGCGTAAACCCGCGGGGAAAGGGAAATACGCTCCGCTTGCCGGTTTGCCGTTCCATTCGTATGAAAATTATATATACAGATTGATTAAAAAAGGATATAAAGTCGCGATATGCGAACAGCTTGAAGATCCGTCAAAATGCAAAGGGATTGTTCAGCGCGGAGTTATACGGATAGTAACCCCCGGAACAGTTTTATCAGAAAGCGTTTTGCAGGAAAAAGATTTTAACTTTTTATGTTCGTTTAACGCGATAAAAGAATCTCAGAAAAGCGCTGTAATAAAAATAGGATTGTGTTTGCTCGACCTTTCAACCGGAAAATTTGTCGTGACTGAATTTGAGGATAATTCCAGATTTGAAAAATTAGAAACCGAATTAAACAAGTTTTCTCCTTCGGAATATATTTTGCCGGACTCGCTTTTGAAAAAATTTCCGGTTATTAATCAGATACTGAATATAACCGAAAATAAACATATAAACGAAATTGAAGACTGGAAATTTAATTTCACTGTCGGCGTCGATTCTATAAAAGAAGCGTTAAAGGTCGAATCGCTTGAAGGATACGGCTGCCACGATAAAACTACAGCTATTGAATGCGCAGGGGCGGTTTTGAAATATATTGAAGAAACCCAAATGTCGATACCATCGCATATTACAAGAATTCAATATTACAATATTGAAGACTACCTTATACTTGACGGAGATACGAGAAGAAATCTTGAATTAACCGCGTCTATGAGAGACGGGTCGAAAGAATATACTTTATTATGGGCTATTGATCAAACCGTTCTGAATTCAGGCGGCAGGCTTTTAAAGGATTGGATTCTAAATCCGCTTGTGGACGCCGCTGAAATAATAAAAAGACAGGAGTCGGTAAAAGAATTTTTTTTCGATTCGCCGCTTCGTTCTGAAATCAGGGAATTGCTGAAAAGCATTTACGATATTGAACGCATAATAAGCAAAATAAGCTGTAAAACGGTTACTCCGAAAGATCTTGTTTCTCTGAAAATATCCATAGCTCTTTTTCCGGATTTGAAAAAAATACTCGAACGGTGCAAAACCGGAATTTTAAAAGGCATATTCGATGATTTTGACGAATGCGCGGATATAACTCGATTGATAGATTCCTCGATAGACGATAATCCGCCTGCGGTTATCAGCGAGGGCGGCATTATCAAAAAAGGATATAATAAAGAAATCGACGAGTTGAGAAAAATAAAATTTGAAGCGAAAGATTACTTGATTAATCTTGAAACCGAAGAAAAGAAAAGAACCGGAATACAATCGTTGAAGATTAAATATAATAGGGTTTTTGGGTATTATATTGAAATATCAAACGCTAATCTTGATAAAACGCCGGATAATTATATTCGCAAACAAACCCTTGTCAACGCGGAACGTTTTATAACGCCGGAATTAAAAGAGTTTGAAACAAAAGCTTTAAACGCGGAAGAAAAATTGTTTCAGCTTGAAGAGCGTCTGTTCATAGATATTAGAGAAAAAATTGATATTCATACTGAACGGCTTCTCAAATCGGCTCGTTATCTTGCTGAAATAGACGTTCTAGCGAATCTTGCGGAAATCGCGGTTACAAATAATTACGTTTGTCCCGAAATAAACAATGACAATGAAATCGTCGTGAAAAATTCCAGACATCCTGTAATCGAACAGATAATGATAACAGACAAATTTGTTGAAAACGAAATATCGTTGAATAATTCCGATAATATGCTTTTGATAATAACCGGACCAAATATGGCTGGAAAATCCACGTATATCAGGCAAACGGCTCTTTTGGTTTTAATGGCGCAGATAGGCTCGTTTATTCCGGCAAAAGAAGCTAAAATCGGCGTTGTGGATAGAATATTCACCAGAGTCGGAGCTTCCGACAATCTCGCGCGCGGGCAGAGCACGTTTATGGTTGAAATGATAGAAACCGCAAATATTTTAAATAACGCGACTTCGAGAAGTCTTATTATACTTGATGAAATCGGAAGGGGAACGAGCACTTTTGACGGATTGAGTCTCGCCTGGTCAATCGCGGAATTCATCGCTTTGAATATCAAAGCAAAAACAATGTTCGCTACTCATTATCACGAATTGATTGAACTCGCCGGATTTCTCGGAGGAGTAAAGAATTATAACATAGCCGTTAGAGAATGGAACGATAAGATTATTTTTCTCAGAAAAATTGTTGAAGGCGGGGTCAGCCGCAGCTATGGAATACAGGTTGCGCGACTTGCCGGACTTCCGGCTGAAGTTATATCCCGCGCAAAAGAAATTCTGCATAATCTTGAAACTAAGCGAGCCGCGAATCCGGTCGACGATATGCCTTTATTCAATATGGGATTTAGTTCATCGGACGATACGGGAAAATGTTCCGGAACGGAAACTGCCGGATTAGAAACGGACGGCAAAGATTTCGCCGACAAGAAAATTGTCGGCAATGATTCCGCCGGCAAAAAAAATGCCGGCAAAGATTTCGCAGGACATTCCGCTTCTGACTCAAATTCAGAAATACGGGTTTTAAACGAACAAACGGCAGAATTATATAATAAGATTATCGAGGCGTTAAAGAAGTTTGACTTGAATTCTAAAAGTCCGGTTGAATGTTTGAATTTTATCGATGAATTGAAACGGGGATTGCCGGAATGATATAAGAATAATGAAATTTCAATTTAAATGCAGAGTTTGCGGCAAATGCTGCAAGATTTATAAAATAATAATCAATATAGGCGACGCTTTAAAATTGTTTGACGCGTTAAATGTAAAATTTAATGAAACTTTCGTTTTGGCTGATAAGACTGAAATTGCCGGAAGCGATAAAGAATTTATTTACGACCCGTTTATCATCAAAAATAAGGAATATTTTCTTACCGTAAAAAATGATCCGGTTAACGGCTGCGTTTTTCAAAAAGACAATAAATGTTCCATTCAAGATATTAAACCTTCCGTTTGTTATTTTTATCCGTTGAATTTTAATTTTGAATCTAAAAGTTTTTCAGTCGTAAAATATGATATTTGTTCGGGCATTTATGATTCGGATTATTCGGAATGGGTTAGCGTTACTGAAAAATTCGAAGAGTATAAACTTAATTGTCAATGGCATAATGAAATCGCGGCGTTCTGGAATCAATATTACGCGGCAACGGCTGATATGAAGGATTTCATTATTTTCTTTTATGAATCATTATATCCGATATATCTAAAACGCGTAAAATTTTAATAATTCTTATTGTTTTTTTTCTCTTTTTTAGTAAAATCATCTATTGTAAAATCATAATAAAAAACCGAATAAGAATTTAAAATTTTTAACGTAAAATTTCTCGAAATAAAAACGTCTTTTTGACAAAAAAATTAAATTATTGTTATATATTAAATTATGAAAACATCCATTACAACCAAGTTTTTTTTATTATCCGTTTGTTTTTTTATATTTTTATTTGCCAATGCGGTAAATGCGGGTCAGGCGAATATGTATTATAAAGGATATTTGAATAGCTGGGGTTCTGCGGTTATGACCAATATAAGCGGCGTGTGGAAAACGACAGTTCAGGCGGGAAGCGGAAGCGGATCAACTGGTTTTAAGATTGCAAATACTACAGATTGGTCAGGTTCAGACTGGTCGACAGGCGGCGCAATATCATTAAACACTATAGTCAATTTTTCTCTTGGGGGAGCCAATACACTAATT